>NZ_VMMR01000060.1:0-232 GCF_013277285.1 Streptococcus sp. 339
TTAGGAAAGTTTTGGAATAAGGAAGGTTACTATATTATAGTTTATAACAATGCTAAAAAAGCCCCTGAACTGTTCAAGGTAGAGTTCTCTGAGTGGAAGCGTATGCATATAGGGGAGACATATTAGACAGCGTTAGAGGGATACACTTACTTTTAAGTATCAAAAAAATGAGCACTTCCGTAATTGGAAATGCTTGTTTTTTGATATGTTTAGACTCTTATACTCAATGAAA
>NZ_VMMR01000060.1:319-6040 GCF_013277285.1 Streptococcus sp. 339
ATATCTACGGCAAGGCGACGTTGACGTGGTTTGAAGAGATTTTCGAAGAGTATTAGTCTTTATTTTCGTATGGCAAGATCAAGTTCAAGATGATTCCTGTCATGGCTGAAAGAGCAGTACCTGAAAGTGTAACTGGACCAAGTTTAAGGACAGCTCCTCCAAGTCCAAGAACCAACATAGCACTTGCGATGATGAGGTTTCGCATTTGAGCGAAATCAACACGTTCTTTAATCAAGACTTTCAAACCATTGCTGGCGATAACCCCATAGAGAAGGATTGACATACCACCAAGTACAGCGTTTGGAATAGTTGAAATCAAGGCAGTGAATTTACCAAGGAAGCTGAGGGCAATCGCGATGAAGGCAGCGTTACGGATAACTGAGACAGAAGCGATACGAGTCATACCGATAACCCCTGTATTTTCTCCGTAAGTTGTATTGGCTGGTCCACCAAGGAAGGCAGAAACAGAAGTTGCGATACCGTCACCAAGAAGAGTACGGTGAAGACCTGGTTCTTTTAAGAATTGACGGCCACAGATTTGACCCAAAACAGTATGGTCTCCGATATGTTCAGAAATTGTTACGATAGCGATTGGCAAGATAGCGATGGCTTCTGGACCAAAGTAAAGATTGTATTCTTTAAAGGCACCACCTGTGTTAAATGGCAAGTAGAAACCAGGAATTTCAAACCAGTTAGCTTTAAGAACTGGTGTAAAGTCAACCAAGCCAAGAGTTAGTGCGAAGAGGTAACCACCGATAATGGCAAAGAGAAATGGAATGATTCGTAGGAATCCTTTTCCCTTTGTATTGATAAAGGCAGCAATTAGGAAAGTAACAACGGCTACAAGAGCATTTTTCCAGTTTCCATCAGCTACAAGACCAGCGTTGGTAACAGCTGAACCTGCAAGTCCAAGACCGATAACGATAATCATAGGTCCGATGATGATTGGTGGCAAGAGTTTATCAATCCATTTTGTTCCTACAAATCGGATGCTGGTAGCAACAAGGACATAGACCAAACCAGTCAAGATAACTCCAGTTTGAGCAGCAGATATATCACCTCCCATTTCCTTCATAGCTAGTGACATAGCTGTGATAAAGGCGAATGAAGAACCTAGATAAACTGGAACTTTAAAACCAGTTGAAATCATGTAGATGAGTGTTCCAACACCTGAAGCAAAAAGGGCAACAGATACAGGCATTCCCAAAATCAAGGGTACCAAGATGGTCGCACCAAACATGGCGAAAACGTGTTGGAAACTAAGGAGAATTCCTTTTCCAGCTGAAGGACGTTGGTCAACGTCTAGTAACAAATCAACAGTTGATTCTTGTTTCATATAAACCTCACTTTTGGGCATCAAAAAAGAGCCCATTATTTTACAGCAATAGGCCCTCAGAGTAAGACTTCTCTAAAATCTAAACTTTAAAGAGTTTCAAGTATTTCTGTGTCTTCGTCACCTCACGGGATGACATTAAAAACCTTTGCTTAGGATAGTATAGCAGAAAAAAATGATTTTGTAAATCATTTTTTCCCGAGCCTAAAAATAAGAGAGCGAGGTTGATTTTGTAAATCATTTTTTCCCGAGCCTAAAAATAAGAGAGCGAGGATGACTTTGTAAATATTTTTTTACTAAAAAATTTAAAGCGGGCGTTTATTTGGCATACCAGCCTTTCTTGGGTATTTGTTGGGCGTTTCTTTTTTCTTTTCTACCACTGTGATATAACGCGGATCTCCATTTGGTAGGGCGTAGCTGAGATTGTCTTCGACTTTACTAAAAAGGAGGTTGAGGGCATTCTTAGCTTCAAATAATTCCTCAGGCGCATTGCTGGCCTTGAGTGCCAATAGTTTACCACCAACTTTAAGGTAAGGAATTGTCAATTCAGACAAGACCTGCATACGGGCTACAGCACGAGCTGTTACAAAATCATACTGAGCACGGAAGTTCTTGTCTTGGGCAAAATCTTCGGCACGTCCATGGTAGAAATGAACACCATCCAAATCCAGTTCTTGAGCTAAGAGTTGGAGGAAGTTGATACGTTTATTGAGCGAATCAATGATGGTCACATCTAACTGAGGATAGAGGATTTTCATTGGTAGACTAGGAAATCCTGCACCGGCTCCAATATCAAGCAATTTGATATTTTCATTGGGAATCAAGCCTTGCAGAATAGGTGCAATCGAATCGTAAAAATGTTTGAGATAAACTTCTTCTTTGTCCGTAATGGCTGTTAAATTAATCTTTTCATTCCACTCGACTAAGAGTTCAAAATAACGTTCAAATTGTTTTTTTTGCTGGTCCGAAAGTGGAAGATTTTGCTCGGCAAGCAAGTTGTAAAATGTTTCTGGTTTCATAGTTATTTCCTTCTTTAGTATCATCTTATTTTACCACAATCATTAAAAATTTGATATACTGGTACTAATCTAAAAGTAGAAAGGACTTATATCATGACTTGGATTATTCTTGGAGTTATCGCTCTTGTTGTTATTTTTGTGATTGTTAGCTATAACGGTTTGGTTAAGAATCGTATGCAAACAAAGGAGGCTTGGAGCCAAATTGATGTTCAGTTGAAACGTCGAAATGACCTCTTGCCAAACTTGATTGAGACTGTAAAAGGTTATGCTAAATATGAAGGTTCTACCCTTGAAAAGGTGGCAGAACTGCGTAACCAAGTGGCAGCAGCGACTTCACCAGCAGAAGCTATGAAAGCTAGTGATGCCCTCACTCGTCAGGTTGCAGGTATTTTTGCAGTTGCAGAAAGCTATCCAGATTTGAAGGCAAGCGCCAACTTTGTTAAATTGCAAGAGGAGTTGACAAACACAGAAAATAAAATTTCTTACTCTCGTCAACTCTACAACAGTGTTGTCAGCAACTACAATGTAAAATTAGAGACTTTCCCAAGCAACATTATCGCTGGAATGTTTGGATTTAAAGCAGCAGATTTCCTTCAAACACCAGAAGAGGAAAAGGCAGTTCCTAAGGTTGATTTTAGCGGTTTAGGTGACTAAGATGCTGTTTGATCAAATTGCAAGCAATAAACGAAAAACCTGGATTTTATTGCTGGTATTTTTCCTACTCTTAGCTCTTGTTGGTTATGCGGTTGGTTACCTCTTTATGCGGTCTGGGATTGGTGGTTTGGTTATCGCACTGATTATCGGCTTTATCTATGCCTTGTCCATGATTTTTCAATCAACAGAGATTGTCATGTCCATGAACGGGGCGCGTGAGATTGATGAACAAACGGCACCAGATCTCTACCACGTAGTGGAAGATATGGCTATGGTCGCTCAGATTCCTATGCCCCGTGTTTTCATCATTGATGATCCAGCCTTAAATGCCTTTGCGACAGGTTCTAACCCTCAAAATGCGGCGGTTGCTGCGACTTCAGGTCTACTAGCTATCATGAATCGTGAAGAACTAGAAGCTGTTATGGGACATGAAGTCAGTCATATTCGTAATTATGATATCCGTATTTCGACTATTGCAGTTGCCCTTGCTAGTGCTATCACCATGCTTTCTGGTATGGCAGGTCGTATGATGTGGTGGGGTGGAGCAGGTCGCAGACGAAGTGATGATGACCGAGATGGAAATGGTCTTGAAATCATTATGCTAGTGGTTTCCCTACTAGCTATTGTACTGGCACCTCTCGCTGCAACCTTGGTTCAGCTCGCTATTTCTCGTCAGAGGGAATTTCTGGCAGATGCATCTAGTGTCGAGCTGACTCGCAATCCCCAGGGAATGATTAATGCCCTAGATAAGTTGGACAATAGCAAACCTATGAGTCGCCACGTCGATGATGCTAGCAGTGCACTTTATATCAATGATCCTAAGAAAGGGGGAGGGTTCAAAAAACTCTTTTATACCCACCCACCTATCTCAGAACGGATTGAACGTTTAAAACATATGTAAAATGAAGGCTGGAAAAAGTCTTTAAAATCTGAAAAACGCATAATATCAGGTGTGAAAACTTGATATTATGCGTTTTATTATGGGAAGATTTACTTCTTTTTCTCCTAAAATTGTGTTTTTGCCCCACATATCTACTATGTTACAAATTTATACATCTTCTAAATTAACTACCTCCAAACCGTATTCTGTTAAGCGATAGATGATTGAACAGACCTCTTTTAAGAAACGCCTGTCATGCGAAACAGTGATGAGACCACTAGGATAAGTGGCAAAGAGTTTTCTAATTTCGGGTTGAGAAGTTGGAGAAAAATTTCGTGTGGGTTCATCCAGCAGGAGAAAGTTTGGTTTGCACAAGACTAAATCCAAAAGCAGGAGTTTACCCTGTTGTCCGCCAGATAAGGAGCGAATTTGATGCTGCATTTCTGGATAACTGAAATTGAGACTAGCTAAGTGAGATTGGATTTTCTGCAGTTCCTCTTTTTCCCCAGTTTTACTTAGATAGGCTATTGGTGATAAATCCAATTGCAGTTTTTGCTGGTAATCTTGTGGCATATAACCAAGCGAAATCTTTCTTTTAGCATTAAAAAGTTGCTGTAACTTGGCTAATAGGGTCGATTTTCCAATACTATTTGGCCCTATAATACCGATTTTTTCTTGGCCACGGACAGTTAATTGTAGTTCTTGCACCAAAATTCGCTCGCCAATGGATAAATTTTCTTTTTCCAGTTGGATTAAGACTTTAGAAGTAGGTAATGGCTGTATATCTGAGAAGAAAAGTCTGATTTCTTCCTCTTCAAGTGGCTTTTGGGTCATGGCCTGAGCTGCTCTTTCGTAGCGTTTTTCTTGTGAGAGGACAGTTTTCATCTTTTTAGCCAATAGGCGACCGGCAGTACTGTCTTTGGTAGCTCGAAGAGCAGTTTCTACATTTTGTTTAACTCGTTGATGTTTTTCCATGGTTTTATCGTAGGCTCTTTGGTCGTTGGCTGCTTGCTGGGTTTGTCTGGCAAAATTAGCCTTTCTCTGCTCACTATAACTATCATAGTCTAAATGCTCTACTAGTGTTTCTGCTTCTTTACGGTGCTTGACCAGTCGCAAGTGAACAATAGTGTCTGCCGTTTCAGAAAGAAAGTCCTCATCATGGGAAATGAAAATAACGGTTTGCCGAATCTTGCGCATTTGACCTTTTAGCCAATCAACCGTCTCAAGATCCAAGTCATTTGAAGGTTCATCTAAAAATAGAATCTCAAAGGGTTTGGCTAACTCATGGATAAGCTGAATTTTCAAAGCTTCGCCCCCTGATAGACTGCCAATCTCTTGGTCACTTGCGAAACGATTGCTATCAAAATGCAATTCCTCCGCCAAACGATAGAGGATACTGTAGTCTAAATCAATAGAATCTAAAAAGAAGTAGTCGTGTAAAGTTTTCTTTTTTAGGTCCTCAGGGACTTTTTGAGGAATGTAGGCCAGTGACTGATAATCAGACTGGATGTCTCCCTTGATAGTGAAATCAGACAAATCTTCCCCCATTAAAGTTTTAAGTAAGGTTGATTTGCCATTTCCTTCTTCACCAATAATAGCGACCTTTTCCCTGTCTTGGATGGTCATGCTGAGGTCAGAGACAAGGTCTCGTAAATCTTTGTTTTGTGTGATGGTCAGGTGATTGATTTTTATCATATGATTGCCCTTTCTAGAATGTTGATACTACATAACAAAAAGCTCTACTTTACCTAGTAGAGCCCAAAGTCTATGTCAAAAAAACTCTATTAATACTCTTCGAAAATCTCTTCAAACCACGTCAGCGTCGCCTTACCGTA
>NZ_VMMR01000060.1:6058-17633 GCF_013277285.1 Streptococcus sp. 339
TTCCTAGTTTGCTCTTTGATTTTCATTGAGTATAAAATGCCAGAAAAAGAGCATAAAAGAGTACACAAAAAGAGACAAAAACAAGATCTACTAAATAAAGGTTTTTTATTTGATAGGCTTAGTTGTTCATGTCTCCCTTACCTCCGAGTATTGGTATCTTTATACTATACTTTTAAGGAAATTTTGTCAACAGAAAACTGGAAATTCCAAGCTCTAAAATACGAGTGATAAGCATTAGTACCGAGTTCTTTGTCTTCCATAGGGGCATCCTCCTTGCTCTGATGTAGTATAGCACTAAAAAACAAAATATCATAGTGGACATATTAAAAACTTGAATGTTAATTACAAAGTTTGGTGGGTTGATTTGTAGGCTTTTCATGGTATAATCAAGAGAGTAAATCTTTATGGAGGAAGTATGAAATTAAATATTCAAGAGATACGCAAGCAGTCTGAAGGCTTGCATTTTGAACAAACGTTAGACCTAGTCGCAGACCTGCGTGCACGTAATCAAGAAATTTTAGATGTAAAAAATATCCTTGCAGTTGGGAAAGTACAGTACGAAAACCGTATGTATTTCTTAGATTATCAACTATCTTATACCATTGTTCTTGCTTCAAGTCGTAGTATGGAGCCAGTTGAGTTAGTTGAATCTTATCCAGTAACGGAAGTTTTCATGGAAGGTGCAACTAACCAACTAGATCAGGAAGTTTTAGACGATGACTTGGTCCTGCCTATCGAAAATGGAGAACTTGACCTTGCTGAGAGCGTGTCAGACAATATCCTACTAAACATTCCTATCAAGGTCTTGACGGCTGAAGAAGAAGCTGGCCAAGGATTTGTTTCAGGAAATGACTGGCAAATCATGACAGAAGAAGAATACCAAGCTCAACAAGCAGTTAAGAAAGAAGAAAACAGTCCTTTTGCTGGTTTACAAGGACTATTTGATGGAGACGAATAATGGTTTTGTCAAAAAAACGAGCACGAAAGGTGCTAGAAGAAATCATTGCTCTTTTTCCAGATGCCAAGCCCAGTCTTGATTTCACTAATCATTTTGAACTCTTGGTTGCGGTCATGTTGTCAGCCCAGACGACGGATGCAGCGGTAAATAAGGCTACGCCAGGCCTCTTTGCTGCCTTTCCAACGCCACAAGCCATGTCTGTTGCAACAGAGAGTGAGATTGCTTCACACATTTCTCGACTGGGACTGTATCGAAATAAGGCTAAATTCCTTAAAAAATGTGCCCAACAGTTACTAGACGATTTTGATGGTCAAGTCCCTCAAACACGTGAGGAATTGGAGAGTTTGGCAGGTGTTGGTCGCAAGACAGCCAATGTTGTTATGAGTGTAGGATTTGGGATTCCAGCCTTTGCAGTGGATACTCATGTGGAGCGTATTTGCAAACACCACGATATCGTCAAAAAATCAGCGACACCACTTGAGGTGGAAAAGCGGGTCATGGATATCTTGCCGCCTGAGCAGTGGTTAGCAGCTCATCAGGCCATGATTTATTTTGGAAGAGCCATTTGTCATCCTAAAAATCCAGAGTGTGACCAGTACCCACAGTTATATGATTTTAGCAATTTGTAAGATGGAAAATCGAAAGTTTTTGCTTGATTTTAAGCTTACTTTGTGCTATAGTAATTGATAACTAAATATTCCTTTAAACTTGTCCCGTGAGGCAGGCAAGGAGCGCGATAAAGTAGAAGGGTGAAGTCTATACTGTGTGCAGTAGGGCTTGCTTAGCTATACATTTCAAGTCTCCTTGTTTAAGGAGACTTTTCTTTTTGGAGGTTTGTCATGAAGACAAAAGAAGTTGTAGACGAATTGACCGTCAAACGAGCGATTACGCGTATTACTTATGAGATTATTGAACGCAACAAAGATTTGAATAAAATCGTCTTGGCTGGTATTAAAACTCGTGGTGTCTTTATCGCCCACCGAATCCAAGAACGTTTGGAACAGCTAGAAAATCTTTCAGTTCCTGTTGTGGAATTGGATACTAAACCTTTCCGTGATGATGTTAAAAGTGGAGAAGATACTTCTTTGGTTTCTGTCGATGTGACAGACCGCGAAGTTATCTTGGTGGACGATGTGCTTTATACAGGTCGTACCATCCGTGCTGCTATTGATAATATTGTAGGTCATGGTCGTCCTGCGCGCGTAAGTTTAGCAGTTCTAGTCGATCGTGGACATAGAGAATTGCCAATCCGTCCAGATTACGTTGGGAAGAATATCCCAACCAGTCGTTCTGAAGAAATCATCGTAGAGATGGCAGAACTTGATGGCCAAGACAGAGTTCTGATTACTGAAGAAGCTTAGAAAGCTAAAGGAGTAGCCATGTCAGAAAATCAACAAGCATTGAACCATGTGGTGTCCATGGAAGACCTCACTGTCGATCAAGTCATGAAATTGATCAAGCGAGGAATTGAGTTTAAAAATGGAGCCCAGCTTCCCTATGAAGACCATCCGATTGTTTCCAATCTTTTCTTTGAGGATTCTACACGGACGCATAAGTCCTTTGAAGTGGCAGAGATTAAATTGGGATTGGAACGACTTGACTTTGATGTGAAGACTAGTTCAGTCAATAAGGGTGAAACACTTTATGATACCATTTTGACTCTGTCTGCTTTAGGAGTGGATGTCTGTGTGATTCGCCACCCAGAGGTCGACTATTACAGAAAATTGATTGCAAGTCCCACGATTACGACTTCCATTATCAATGGTGGAGACGGTTCGGGTCAACACCCTAGCCAGAGTTTGCTTGATTTGATGACTATTTATGAGGAATTTGGTCACTTTGAGGGTCTCAAGGTTGCGATTGCAGGTGACTTGGACCACTCACGCGTTGCCAAATCCAATATGCAGATTTTGAAACGCTTGGGAGCTGAACTTTACTTTGCTGGACCTGAGGAATGGAGAAGTCAAGAGTTTGCAGACTATGGACAGTTTGTAGCCATTGATGAAATTATTGATCAGGTGGATGTTATGATGTTTCTCCGTGTGCAACATGAACGCCATAATAGTGGAGCTGTCTTTTCAAAAGAAGACTACCATGCCCAACATGGCTTGACTCAAGAACGTTATGACCGTTTGAAAGAAACAGCAATCCTCATGCACCCAGCTCCAGTCAATCGTGATGTAGAAATCGCAGATTACTTGGTTGAAGCACCAAAATCACGGATTGCTCAACAAATGACCAATGGTGTCTTTGTTCGAATGGCAATCTTAGAATCCGTACTGGCGAGTAGAAATGCCAACTAAAACACAAGACGTTAAAAGACGCCAGTGAGCGTCCACGAGAGGTGAAAATATGATAAAAAGACTTCTAGTATTAGAAGATGGCACAGTTTTTGAAGGTAAGGCCTTCGGAGCAGATATTGATGTAACTGGTGAAATTGTCTTTAATACAGGGATGACTGGCTACCAAGAATCCATTACAGACCAGTCTTATAATGGACAAATCTTGACCTTTACTTATCCTTTGGTGGGAAATTATGGAATTAACCGTGATGATTACGAATCCATTATTCCAACTTGTAAGGGAGTTGTTGTTTTTGAAGAAGCACGTAGAGCAAGCAACTGGCGCAATCAAATGACCTTGGATGAATTTTTGAAAGCCAAGAAAATTCCAGGTATTTCAGGAATTGATACGCGTGCACTTACCAAGATTATCCGTAAGCATGGTACCATGCGTGCAACCTTGACCCATGTTGGGGACAGCATGGATCATGTGACGGACCAGCTCCAAGCGACAGTCTTGCCGACAGACAATATCAAACAGGTTTCTACTAAAACTTCATATCCAGCTCCTGGAGTTGGTTTGAGCGTGGTGCTAGTGGACTTTGGTCTCAAGCACTCAATCCTACGTGAACTTTCTAAGCGAAACTGTAACGTGACGGTTGTTCCTTATTCAACAACGGCGGAAGAAATTCTCCATCTCAATCCTGACGGAGTTATGTTGTCAAACGGTCCAGGTAACCCAGAAGATGTTCCACAAGCACTGGACATGATTCGTGGTGTGCAAGGAAAAATTCCAATCTTTGGTATTTGTATGGGGCATCAACTCTTTGCAATGGCAAACGGGGCTAAGACTTACAAGATGAAATTTGGACACCGTGGATTCAACCATGCGGTACGCGAAATTGCTACAGGACGTGTGGATTTTACAAGTCAAAACCATGGTTATGCAGTTAGCCGTGAGGATTTGCCAGAGCATTTGATTATCACCCATGAAGAAATCAATGACAAGTCAGTTGAAGGTGTGCGTCACAGATACCAACCTGCTTTCTCTGTTCAATACCATCCAGATGCAGCCCCTGGTCCACACGACGCTAGCTACCTATTTGACGAGTTTATCGAGATGATGGAAGCTTTTAAACAATCAAACTAAGAATGAGTAAAAGCTCGTCGGAGAATTTATGTAACTGAACACGGACGGAAAGCTCGGAATTTAGAGAAACCAACTTGGATTGTCAATCCTTCCTTGGTTTCCTAAAATTCAATCGCTTTCTATTCGTCCTTTGTATCTTATTTAATGGAAATCTGAGAGTTGCCGAATAGAAAGGCAGGTCGTTTCTTTTAGTCGCTATCAGGCGAACTAAAAACTCCCTGCACTAGATTTTTTACCGAAAAATATCGTTTCGCTAAAAAATCGTCGGAGAATTTATTTAATGTCGCTCAGTGAGGCGACGAATAGAAAGGAGAAGGGTGGTCCGTATTTGCTGAACTGAATACGGGCTACGGACGGTGCTAAAAAGATAGTTATTCCTAGAACTGACAGTTCTTCGTCATAACTCCTATTTTAGCTTTGTCCGCTTGACGCCCTTAATATCTTATATATGCCTAAACGTACTGATATTCAAAAAATTATGGTGATTGGTTCTGGTCCGATTATTATTGGTCAGGCTGCTGAGTTTGACTACGCTGGGACCCAGGCTTGCTTGTCTTTGAAAGAGGAAGGTTATGAGGTGGTTTTGGTTAATTCAAACCCTGCAACCATCATGACGGACAAGGAGATTGCGGACAAGGTTTATATTGAACCGATTACACTTGAGTTTGTGACACGTATTCTTCGTAAGGAGCGTCCAGATGCCTTGCTACCAACACTCGGTGGTCAAACAGGGCTTAATATGGCCATGGAATTGTCTAAAAATGGTATCCTAGATGAGCTTGGTGTTGAACTTCTGGGTACTAAACTATCTGCCATTGATCAAGCGGAGGACCGTGACCTCTTTAAACAATTGATGGAAGAGCTCAACCAACCAATTCCAGAATCTGAAATTGTCAACACAGTCGAAGAAGCTGTTGCCTTTGCAGCGACAATTGGCTACCCAGTTATCGTTCGTCCAGCCTTTACCCTTGGTGGTACTGGTGGTGGTATGTGTGCCAACGAGGAAGAATTGCGTGAAATCGCTGAAAATGGTTTGAAATTATCACCTGTGACCCAATGTTTGATTGAGCGTTCGATTGCAGGTTTCAAGGAAATCGAATACGAAGTGATGCGTGACTCAGCTGACAATGCTTTGGTTGTTTGTAACATGGAAAACTTTGACCCAGTCGGAATTCACACAGGAGATTCCATTGTATTTGCTCCTGCGCAAACCATGTCAGACTATGAAAACCAAATGCTACGTGACGCGAGCTTGAGCATCATTCGTGCCCTTAAGATTGAAGGGGGATGTAACGTTCAGCTGGCCCTTGATCCACACAGTTTCAAGTATTATGTCATCGAAGTAAACCCTCGTGTGTCGCGTTCTTCAGCCCTAGCATCTAAGGCGACAGGGTATCCGATTGCAAAATTGGCTGCTAAGATTGCAGTAGGTTTGACCTTGGATGAGGTCATCAACCCAGTTACAGGTTCAACCTATGCCATGTTTGAACCAGCCCTTGACTACGTGGTTGCCAAGATTCCTCGTTTCCCATTTGACAAGTTTGAAAAGGGTGAACGCCGTCTTGGTACCCAGATGAAGGCGACTGGGGAAGTAATGGCGATTGGTCGTAACATCGAAGAATCTCTCCTTAAAGCTTGTCGCTCCCTTGAAATTGGGGTGCACCACAATGAAATGCCTGAACTTGCAGCAGTTTCTGATGATTCCTTGATTGAAAAAGTTGTCAAAGCCCAAGATGACCGCCTCTTCTACGTGTCAGAATCTATTCGCCGTGGTTACACACCAGAAGAAATTGCAGAGCTTACAAAAATCGATATTTTTTATCTGGATAAACTCCTACATATCTTTGAAATTGAGCAGGAATTGGGTGCTCATCCACAAGATCTAGAAGTCTTGAAAACAGCTAAACTTAATGGCTTCTCAGACCGTAAGATTGCGGAACTTTGGAAAACAACTGCTGATCAACTTCGTCAACTTCGCTTGGAAAACAAGATTGTTCCAGTTTATAAGATGGTCGATACCTGTGCTGCGGAGTTTGATTCTGAAACACCATATTTCTATTCAACCTATGGATGGGAAAATGAGTCTATCAGATCTGATAAAGAATCTGTACTTGTCCTAGGTTCAGGTCCAATCCGTATCGGTCAAGGGGTCGAATTTGACTATGCAACGGTTCACTCAGTTAAGGCTATCCAGGCAGCTGGTTATGAAGCTATCATCATGAACTCAAATCCAGAGACTGTTTCAACAGACTTCTCGGTATCAGACAAGCTTTACTTTGAGCCATTGACATTCGAAGATGTTATGAACGTCATTGACTTGGAACAACCAAAGGGAGTTATCGTTCAGTTTGGTGGTCAAACAGCTATCAACCTTGCGGAGTCATTGGCAAAAGCAGGTGTGACCATCCTTGGTACACAGGTCGCTGACCTAGACCGTGCCGAAGACCGTGACCTCTTTGAGCAAGCTCTAAAAGATTTGGACATTCCACAGCCACCAGGACAAACGGCTACCAATGAAGAAGAAGCAGTGCTTGCAGCTCGCAAGATTGGCTTCCCAGTTCTTGTCCGCCCATCTTATGTACTTGGTGGACGTGCCATGGAAATCGTTGAAAACGAAGAAGACCTTCGTTCTTACATGCGAACTGCTGTTAAGGCTAGTCCAGACCACCCAGTTCTTGTTGACTCTTACATCGTTGGGCAAGAGTGCGAAGTTGATGCCATTTCAGATGGTAAAAATGTATTCATTCCTGGTATCATGGAGCATATCGAACGTGCCGGTGTCCACTCAGGTGATTCAATGGCAGTTTACCCACCACAAACCTTGTCGCAAAAGGTTCAGGAGACCATCGCAGACTACACCAAACGCCTAGCAATCGGTCTTAACTGCCTTGGAATGATGAACATCCAGTTTGTTATCAAGGATGAAAAAGTCTATGTTATTGAGGTCAATCCACGTGCCAGCCGTACTGTTCCATTCCTTTCTAAGGTGACCAATATTCCTATGGCTCAAGTAGCGACTAAGCTCATTCTTGGTCAAAGTTTATCAGAACTTGGCTACCAAGATGGACTTTACCCTGAAAGCACCCGCGTTCATATCAAGGCACCTGTCTTCTCCTTTACCAAACTAGCTAAGGTAGACAGCTTACTTGGTCCTGAAATGAAGTCAACAGGGGAAGTTATGGGTTCTGATGCTACTTTGGAAAAAGCTCTCTATAAGGCCTTTGAAGCTTCTTACTTACACTTGCCAACTTTTGGAAATGTTGTCTTTACCATCGCTGATGATGCTAAAGAAGAAGCCTTGGACTTGGCTCGTCGTTTCCAAAATATTGGCTATGGAATCCTCGCGACAGAAGGGACAGCAGCCTTCTTTGCCAGTCATGGATTACATGCTCAGCCTGTTGGAAAGATAGGTGATGAAGATAAGGATATCCCAAGCTTTGTTCGCAAGGGAAGAATCCAAGCTATCATTAATACAGTTGGAACAAAACGAACTGCTGACGAAGATGGTGAGCAAATCCGTCGTTCAGCTATTGAACACGGGGTACCCCTATTCACAGCCTTAGATACAGCTAACGCCATGCTTAAGGTACTTGAAAGTCGTAGCTTTGTTACAGAAGCGATTTAAATAGAAAAATAAGATATAGCAGACTGAATTTAGAACAGTACACAGGAATACTAAAATATTTCTAGAAATTAATTTGAATTTTCTAATTGATTTGTTCGTATCTTATTTCAATCTACTATAGAAAAAAGTCTTTAAAATTATAAAACGCATAATATCAGGTGTTGAAAACCTTGATATTATGCGTTTTATTGTAGGAATATTTACTTCATTTTCTACTAAAATTATGTTTTTGAATAACCTCTATCTTAGTAGTTTGTATGGTCGCCCTCAATCAGTTTTTACGATAAGCTTTAATGCTATGACTATACCATTCTTGCATTTCTTTTGATGGTGGTGTCATATAATCCCCATACATCTGGGTTAAAAATTGGTCATATTTTTTTGGCACAGGCAACATACGACCTTCAAACTCAGTCAAAATCAGTTCTTTAAAGGTATCAACTGGGAAGATTTCTTTCATCCCTTCCTTACCGATCCCAATTCCTCCTTCATATTGAGGAGAGTTGGTTGTAGCATTTTTGACTAGCTGATCAATTTTCT
Organism: Streptococcus sp. 339; assembly: GCF_013277285.1. Lineage (NCBI taxonomy): Bacteria > Bacillati > Bacillota > Bacilli > Lactobacillales > Streptococcaceae > Streptococcus > Streptococcus sp. 339. The sequence goes on from NZ_VMMR01000060.1 coordinate 14,614, forward strand.
TGTAAAAGTAACGGGGATTGACCACTCGGAGGGCATACCAGCTACATAATCTAAGAAAATCTTTTAATTTGCTATCACCGTGAACTGCTCGTGATTTTTTGATATAAGCTAGTTGACGAAGAGCCACATACTTATAGCTCTTGTCGACAATGCTCAAGTCTGTAAATCGATCAATTGGGAAGACATCGATGAAAAGGCTGGTATCATGACGCTTGTACTTAACATGGTCTTCTATAACAGTAGAAGTGTCCAAAATCGATGCGAAATTATGGAAGTACCAAGAAGATGTATCGTAGGAAAGAACCTTGTAGCGAGGGTGATTTTCTTCTTCAATAATCTTCAGTAAACGCTCATAATCCTCACGATAAAGGGAAATATCAATATCATCATCCCAAGGAATCATACCTTTGTGGCGGATGGCTCCAAGCATGGTTCCATAACTGAGAAAATAAGGAATATCATGTTTCTTACAAGTCTCATCAATATAGTCTAGCAGAGCTAGTTGAATTTCTTTAATTTCTTTTTTTTCTAAATATTGCATCCTAATCCTCCAATTTATAAGCGTGAAATTCATGACTGTAGAAGCGTTTTTCTGCTGGTGGTAGGGTCATATAATCTCCATAAAATTGTGTCAAAATAGTATCAAATTTTTCAGGTGCTGGAAGGCTTAAATTTTCAAAGGGTAAATCAATTATTTTATCGAAGGTACCACTTGGGAAGACTTCCTTTTCCTTAAATTTAGAAGGGATAAAAGCCATATACTGACCATTTTCACGACTATATTTTTGAATTTCTTTCTCGATTTTATGTGCGAAATAACGAGGAGAAACCGGTCGAAGGAGCAACCAAAAGGCTGTTCGTATCCAATCTTTTAAAAGGCTATCCTTATAGACAATATTTTTATGTTTACTGAAAGACAGCAGTTTGAAGCTTTCCAGTTTATAACAAGTATCAATGACCTTAGGATCATCAAAGCGATCTATAGGGAAAATATCGATAAAGATACCAGACTCATAGGTTTTTGTATTTCGAGTATCAATAATTTTAGTCGTACTGTCGGTTATCTTGATAAAGTTGTTAAAGTAGTTCTTATCAGTTTCTAAGGAAAGGAGCTTATACTTGCTTTTTTCCTTTTGAAAAATGTTAATAAATCGTTGGTAGTCTTCTCTAGGCATGGACAGATCAATATCGTCGTCCCAAGGAATAAAGCCTTGATGTCGAACCGCCCCAATCAGAGTACCGTAGTTAATAATATAGTTGATATTGTGCTTTTTACAGAGAGTATCAATATAATCCAAAATTTCTAATTCAATTTGTTTGGCATCTTCAATGGTTAGTTGTTTCATTTTAAACTCCTATGATCTTTTGAATTTATTTTTTAAGGCTAGGACATGGTTTAAAAATTCATAGAAAATGCTATCTTTTGTGAAGACAAGTAGACCAATATAAGAGATAGCTGATAGCAAGACAATCAAACCAGTATTCATCAAAAATGGCAAATTAATGACCATATCCACAGGATACAAGAAATTGATCAGGAAATAAATTCCTACGAAAGAAAGTGAAAAGAGAGAGTATCGAACAGTATAGCTAAAGATATGTCCCAAGTGAATAAGTTGTTTTCTATGGATGAAAATGATATAGAAAACAAGTAGAGAGGCCTCTGATAACATAGTTGTCAGTAAGTAGTATTCAGGAGCCACGATATGGTTGAAAAAGAGGAGACTATTTAAGCCCAAATTGAGTAGCCCAGCAAAGACTGTATAGACTGTGATACGTTTTTCATAGCCATTGGTAAAGAGAATTTGGGAACCAAGAATGGTATCTAAGGCCAGGATAATCGTACGAAAAGCGAAGAGAGAGGTCAAGATGCCACCTCCGATATATTTTTCACTACCGTAAAGTAGGATGGCATTTGGTCCTAAAACCATGAGTCCAAAGCTCAGTGGAATGATAAAGAAGTTAAAGATTCGACTACCTCTATTAACCAGAGAAACATAGGCTTCCTTATCGCCTTTTCCTAGATAGTAACTAAGACGAGGCACACTCACTCCGATAGCTCCTGTTACAACACCAGCAATAACGGTCACAATTCGTTGAGCTATGGTGTAGTAACTAACGTTGACATCAATCCCTGTTTTAACGAGGAAGAGACGATCCAAAAAAGTGAAGAGCATATTGGCATTAGCAAAGACCAACATGGCTGTCAGAGGGAGAAAGAGCGGTTTAAAATCACTGATGTGAATTTTAACAAGCTTAATGTCTCTTTTAATCCAAAAATAACTAATCAGATAGTTAATCAGTGTCGATAAACTCATCACAAGTGTATAGACAACAATATCGTGTTCATTTTTGACAAACAGGAAAATAGAGACCAGCATCAGGATACGGATGAAGGCAGTTTTGTAAAAGAGAAAACTATAATTTTCCAGAGCTTCATTGACCCATTCGATTGAAAAAATCTGGGCAATGAGTTGAATCCCCATAACAAGGTAGACCTTTTTGACGATTGGATTATCTGTAAAGAAGAGAGGATAGGCTAGGATATAGACCGCAGTGGTCAAAATTGTACAAGCTATGCACAAATAAAAAAGACTGGAGAAGGTTCTATTCAGATCTTTTTTGTTATCCTTGACATTACTGATGGCTCGTAAACCGTAGTTATAGACCCCATAAGTCGCAAAGGGTAAGAAAAATGACAAAATAGTGTCGACTGAGTTGAAGTAACCATAGTCAGTTCGGTCCAAGACACGCGCGACGTAGGTTCCAGTTAAGATGGGAAAAATAATATTCAAGACACGAATTCCCATGTAAGATAGAGCATTTAATTTTATACTTTTCATTCAATTTACCTCGTTTTTCATTATATCATAAAGTCAGCTAATAAGAAATGAAGGGCAGTAATACTCTTCGAAAATCAAATTCAAACCACGTCAGCGTCGCCTTACCGTACTCAAGTACAGCTTACGGCTAGCTTCCTAGTTTGCTTTTTGATTATGGATTCAAGCCAGTTTTTCTCG
>NZ_VMMR01000061.1:0-52297 GCF_013277285.1 Streptococcus sp. 339
AGCAGTGCTTTGAGCAGCCCGCGGCTAGTTTCCTAATTTGCTCTTTGATTTTCATTGAGTATCAGATTTAAGAAATTAACTTCCTCGTCTCCAGAAAATCGCTAAGACAATCATGGAACCTAGTACTGCCGGAATGATGGCAGTTCCTGCTATTATCGGTCCCCAAGTCCCAAAAAGCAAATGCCCTATAAAGGCACCAATCCAACCGAGAAACATTTTTCCAAAACATCCCATGCGTTCTCCACGATTGGTCAGAGTACCTGCTAAAAATCCCACTAGGAGACCAACGAACATACTTCCTAACATATTATCTCCTTAATTTGCCCAATCTCCGTTACGGAAGAGTGGTACACGTGTCCCATCCTCACGGATACCATCGATATCCATTTGACTAGACCCAATCATAAAGTCCACGTGAACATCTGAACGGTTAAGCCCCGCAGCTTCAAGCTCCTCTTCGCTCATCTCCGCTCCACCAACAACGCTAGTTGCGTAGGCTGCACCAATAGCCAAGTGATTTGACGCATTTTCATCGAAAAGGGTGTTAAAGAAGGTAATACCTGACTGAGAAATTGGGCTTGGATCTGGCACCAAGGCACATTCACCTAAGGCACGCGCACCCGCATTTTCAAAGACAAGATCTTTCATGACCTGATCACCCTTCTCAGCAGTAATATCAACGATTTGTCCATCCTTAAAGGTCACCTTAATACCTTCAATGATATTTCCGCTATAGCTAAGCGGTTTTGTAGAAGTGACATAACCATCTGCACGACGGAAGTCAGGCGCTGTGAAGACTTCCTCTGTCGGCATATTTGGCAAGAATCCTTCGCCCTGTGCATTGATAGCACCAGCTGATTCCCAAACGTGGTTCTTCGGCAAACCAAGGGTCAAATCAGTCCCTGGCGCTGTGTAGTGAAGGGCTGAAAATTGTTCTTTATTAAGCATATCTGCCTTGCTCTTGAGGATAGCTGCATGCTCTTCCCAAGCCTTAACAGGGTCTGCTTCGTAGACTCGGCAAGTTTTGAAGATTTGGTCCCAAAGGAGATCGACTGCTTCTTCGTCGCTCGCAGCATTTGGAAAGACTTTCTTAGCCCACTCAAGTCCAGCAGCGGCTGCTACAGTCCAGCTAACCTTGTTAGATTGCGTTGCGATACGCATTGGCTTCATAGCAAGTCCCATAGCTTTGGCAGAAGCTGAGAGCTTGTCAGCGTCCACTCCATTCAAGGCACCTGGGTCAGAAGAACGAACTCCAAGACGGCTAGCCTTGTTCTCCAAAAGATAGTTCATCTCAGCAATCTTGTATTCTGGCACATTGTCCAGACGCTCCATCGGCGCATGGAGGAATTTCTCACGGTTAATGACATCATCTGTCCACTGAACGATAACCTCATGCGCACCCAAAGCGTAAGCTTCTTTGACAATTAAGTGAGCCAACTCACGTTGCTCCACATCGATAGAGAGAGCCAAAGTGTGACCAGGTTGCACGTTGATTCCGTTCGCAACCAATAATTTCGCATATTTTTCTAGATTTTCTTTAAAATTTGGTAAAACCATGTAATTTTCTCTTTTCTATTTTTATTTTTCTTTCAAAGCAGAGAATAATCCTGCTAAAGCAATAGCACCTGACAAGAGTGCTGTTGATAGAAGAATTGTTTGATCAGCAAGTTCCAATTGATACTCAAACACCTTCTTAGCCGGCTTGTCTTCCGCAAAAATTCTTAGTTTCATGAAATGTCCTTTCTTATTCTTCATGCTCTCCTAGGTAGAGGCGTCGTGCCTCTGGACTATTTGTGAGGATATCTATATAGGTTTCATAGTCATCAGGTAGAGGCTTTCCTAAAGAGATATCTTGTTCTGGAATTATATTTTTCCCATAAAGAAAGCAAAGATAGAGACGTTCGTTGAGTGTTGGAAATACTTCAATAGACATAAGTTCAGCCTGACCTACCCGATCCCAATCCTGTTCTTTGATATCTGGTATGATATAAGATTGGAAGAGTCCCATAAGTGGATTATCTTCTGGTAGTCCACTGTCTTTATCCGCCAGAACCAAAGAACAACGTCTACCAAAACCAGCAAGTTGGCGCTCCCTTCCCTTTACCGAAACAGTAATAGGATGCCCTCCAATATGGCTATAAATCCATTCTTTAGGCAGTTCATAATCTAACAGGGGGGTAACTTCTTTGACAATCGCTACAGGACTATAGCGTAGAAACTGGCGAGTAACAGCCTTACAAAAGAGGATATCTTCATCTTTCAAGGTCACTCCCTTCCAGTTATTTTCCTCATTAAAATGGTTGAAAAATACCAGATAGGGATCACGCACCATTTGTGCTAATACATAAACGCCATTTCGCAAACGTATGGAAATAACTTTCCCTGGTTTCCAGGGTGTTGCTCTTTTTTTCTTTTCCATCATGATACAACCTCAAACCTACACAAGACATTTCAAACTTTTAAAACAACTCATCAAACAAACTCAACTGGTTATCCTCTGGCATATTTCCAAGAATACCCATTTCATCCATCTTTTCAACCAAGGTTGATGAGAGGCCACCGCGTTTGCGCAATTCTGTTTTAGAGAGGAATTCTCCCTCTTCACGCGCTCGCACCAACTGCTTAGCAACGTTCTCTCCCAGACCATCCATAGCGACAAATGGCGGGATGAGGGTATCTCCATCGATAAGGAACTCTGTCGCCTGACTACGGTAGAGATCGAGTTTTCCAAACTTGAAACCACGCTCCCACATCTCATTGACAATCTCAAGAGTGGTATAGAGGTCAATTTCCACATTAGAAGCTTCATTGTTCTTCCGTTTTTCAGAGATTTCTTCCATTCTGCGTTTGATGGCATCCAAACCCGCTCCCATGGTCTTGATATCAAAAGCCTTGGCACGGATGGAGAAATAAGCACAGTAGTAATAAATCGGGTGGTGAACCTTGAAGTAGGCTACACGCAAGGCCATCATAACGTAGGCTGCCGCATGGGCCTTAGGGAACATGTACTTGATTTTCCCACAGGACTCGATATACCACTCTGGCACCTTATTAGCCTTCATAGCTTCGATATAGCCATTTCGCTCCTCTTCGGAAATCTTCAGCCACAAGCCCTTACGTACCCGTTCCATGATAGTAAAGGCCATCTTAGGCTCGAGGCCAGCATGCATGAGGTAAACCATGATGTCGTCCCGACAACCGATAACAGTCGATAGGTCTGCTATTCCTTGCTTAATCAGATCTTGGGCATTGCCCAGCCAAACGTCGGTACCGTGGGACAGTCCAGACAATTGAAGCAATTCTGCAAAAGTCGTCGGATGGGTTTCATCGACCATCCCTCGAACAAAGTTGGTTCCAAATTCTGGAATTCCCAACATCCCAGTTGGTGTTCCGATTTGTTCAGGTGTTACCCCTAGCACATCTGTCCCTGAAAAGAGGGCCATCACGCCTTCATCATCCATAGGTATTTCATTAGGATCAATCCCAGACAAGTCCTGGAGTTTTCGAATCATGGTAGGATCATCATGTCCCAGTACATCAAGTTTAAGGACGTTCTCATCAATATCGTGGAAGTTAAAGTGAGTGGTCTGCCATTCAGCCGTCACGTCATCCGCTGGATACTGGACAGGCGTAAAGTCGTAGACATCCATGTAGTTAGGAATAACAACGATTCCCCCTGGGTGTTGTCCTGTCGTTCGCTTGACACCAGCCGCCCCTTGGGCGAGACGCTCCACCTCTGCATCACGATAAAACTTCCCGTAATCTCGCTCATAGCCCTTTACAAAGCCATAAGCAGTTTTAGCAGCTACCGTACCAACCGTTCCTGCACGGAAGGCATATTCTTCACCAAAGATATCACGCACATCCAAGTGGGCGCTAGGCTGGTCTTCTCCCGAGAAGTTCAAGTCAATATCGGGAACCTTGTCTCCATCAAAACCAAGGAAGGTCTCGAAAGGAATATCTTGCCCATTTTTACTGAGTTTGTGACCACAGTTTGGACAGTCCTTATGGGGCATATCAAATCCTGAACCATAAGAACCGTCTGTGATAAACTCGCTATACTGACACTGACCACAGACATAGTGAGGAGAGAGAGGATTGACCTCCGTAATCCCAATCATAGTCGCAACGAAACTGGAACCGACAGATCCACGAGAACCAACCAAGTAACCCCGTTCATTGGAACGTTGCACCAGCATCTGCGAGGCTAGATAAATCACGGCAAATCCATTTCCCAGAATGGAAGTTAGTTCTTTTTCAATCCGCAAATCGACAATATCTGGCAGTGGATTTCCATAAATCTCAAAAGCTTTCTTGTAGGTCAATTCAGCGACCGTTTCTTCAGCCTTGTCAATGAAAGGCGTGTACAAGTCACCCTTAACGACCTCAACAGGTTCAAAGATTTCTGCCAAGGCATTGGGATTTTCAATTACCAGTTTACGAGCCAGTTCCTCTCCCAAGAATGCAAATTCATCCAACATCTCATTGGTCGTTCTAAAATGGGCTTTTGGCAGAGGAGCTGGTTGGGCATGTTCACCATGACCGATAGTTCGGTTAATCATCGCACCCTGTCCCAAACTACGGACGATAATTTCACGGTAAATCTCTTCTTCTGGTTCGATATAGTGAACATTTCCCGTAGCCAGAACAGGCTTGCCAAGGCGATCTCCAACCTCTATCAAACTCTTGATAATGGTCTGGAGTTCCTCCATATCCTTGACCTGTTCTTTGGCAATCAAGGGCGCATAGATAGCCGGTGGCATGACCTCTATAAAGTCATAATACTTGGCCACCTCAACCGCCGCATCCACACCTTGAGAAACGACCACGTCAAAAACTTCACCCTCTGAACAGGCTGAACCTAAAATCAAGCCCTCTCGATGGGCATCTAGAACCGTTCTCGGAATCCGTGGCACTCCTTCAAAATACTTGGTATTAGACAAGGAAACCAGCTTAAAGATATTTTTTAGACCTACCTGATTCTTGACATAGATGGTCGCATGCTTGATCCGAGCTTTTTTGTAAGAATCTGGACTGATTAGATCAATGTTGAGTCTAGCTAAATCGGTCACACCATGTTTTTCTGCTACCTCTTTGATAAAGATGAAAAGCAGACGACCAGTCGCTTCCGCATCGTAGTTGGCCATGTGGTGATGTTCCAAGGCCACACCAAAACGCTTGGTCAAAGGCCCCAAACCATGGCGTTTATACTCAGGATAGAGGTTTCTAGCAAACTCCAGCGTATCAATAACTGGCTGACTAATCTTTGGAAGATCATGACGCTCATAATTAGCATTCATAAAGCCAACGTCAAAGGTAGCATTGTGGGCAACTAGGACCGTATCCTTGCAAAATTCTTGGAATTCTTGCAAAACTTGTTCTAGTGGTTTGGCATTTTTGACATGATCATCTGTAATTCCAGTTAACTCTGTAGTAAAAGCTGACAAGGGATGCCCAGGATTGATAAATTCATCAAATTCAGCAATAACATTCCCCTTGTACATCTTAGAGGCCGCAACCTGAATCAAGTCATTATAGATAGCTGAAAGTCCCGTCGTTTCCACGTCAAAGACCACGTAGGTTGCTTCTGATAAGTCCATCTCCACTTCGTTATAGACGATAGGGACACGGTCCTCCACGATATTGGCTTCCATCCCATAGATCAGCTGGATTCCCGCTTTCTTAGCCGCCTTATAGCCATGTGGAAAGGACTGGACATTCCCATGGTCTGTGATAGCAACCGCCTTGTGTCCCCACTTAGCAGCTGTTGCAACAATCTCTTCGACCTCTGGCAAAGCATCCATAGTCGACATGTTAGTATGAGCATGAAACTCAACCCGACGCTCACCTTCTGGCATCAAATCCTTCCGCTCATAGTGAACAACTTCCTGCACATCCTGTACGTTCATAGTCAAATCGCGTGTGAAGTTATTCATCTCCACATTCCCTCGAACTCGGAGCCAAGAATTCTTCTTGATGAGGTCAAACTTCTGGGCCTCTTCCTCGTTTTTAACCCACTTTTGCATAGAAAAACTTGAAGTATAGTCCGTCATTTTAAAGTTGATTAAAACACGACCTGTTCTAGTCACTTTTTGCTCCACATCAAAAACAACCCCTTCAAATACCAGACGATTTTCCTCTGTCGTCACTTCGATCATAGGAGTAATCTCCGCCTTATCCAGCTTGGGTTTAGCTGCAGCTTTTTTCGCTTGAAAATCAAAGGCTGGTTTCTCTTCCGCTGGAGGAGGCGCCATCTGCTCCAGTTGTTCCATAGCACGGAGCGCTTCCTCATTGGCAGCTTGAACAATCTGCTCATTTTCAGCATGAAAGGCCTCTTCCTGCTCTTGGGTCAAGACATCATTCTTCTCGACTTGACAGTTAAAAGTTGGAAAACCAAACTTTTCAAGTTGTTTGGCTAAATTAGGAAGATGATTCTTCTTAAAATGTTCCTTATCAATCGCTTCAGATCCTTCAATAAATAGCTGATTACCCTCAGCACGAACTTGCAAATTTTGATAAAGGGACTTAAAACCTTGACTAGCACATGGACCTTCAGAGAAAGCCTCCCTATAGTAGGACTGCAAGAGCTGATTTGAAAATTCTTGAGACCGAGCCTTAATTTCAAAAACAGCTTTATTGCCTGTCTTAGAAAATTCTTCGCTCAAACCTTTCTTTAATTCTAAAAAGATTTCAATCGGTAAAATATTAGAAAATACGAAATGAAACTCCCATACCTTACTAATTTTATGAACCACAACTCGCTCAATATTGGCCTGTGCTAAAGCAGGAGCCTGTCTCATTTCAGCAGGCATCCCCAATTGATTCATCAAAATTTCAAAACTGTTTGACATTCATTTTCCTCACATTATTCTCCTACTATTTTACCATATTTAGAGGTATTTTCTAAAGACAAAAGGAAGCCACTAAGTGACTTCCTTCTAGAGTGAGGACAGATTAGTCTTCACCTTTGTTTTTCTTAATGATTTCTTCTTGTACTGACTTAGGTACATCTTCGTAGTGGTCAAATACCATCATGAATGTACCACGTCCTTGAGATGCAGAACGAAGAACTGTTGCGTAACCGAACATTTCAGCAAGTGGAACGTAAGCACGAACGATTTGGCTGTTACCATGTGCTTCCATACCATCTACACGTCCACGACGAGCAGTTACGTGACCCATAACATCACCGAGGTTTTCTTCTGGAACAGTGATTGTTACAAGCATCATTGGTTCAAGGATAGCTGGTTGTGCTGATTTAGCAGCTTCTTTAAGGGCAAGTGAAGCCGCGATCTTGAAGGCAGTTTCAGATGAGTCGACATCGTGGTATGAACCATCGTAAAGCTTAGCTTTAACGTCAACCATTGGGTAACCTGCAAGTACACCGTTAGCCATAGATTCTACCAAACCTTTTTCAACCGCTGGGATAAATTCACGAGGAACCACACCACCGACGATTGCGTTTTCGAATTCGAATCCTTTACCTTCTTCGTTTGGAGTAAATTCAATCCATACATCACCGAATTGACCTTTACCACCAGACTGACGTTTGAAGAATCCACGTGCTTGAGTAGAAGCTCGGAATGTTTCACGGTAAGATACTTGAGGAGCACCTACGTTCGCTTCAACTTTGAACTCACGACGCATACGGTCAACAAGGACGTCAAGGTGAAGCTCACCCATACCTGAGATAACTGTTTCTCCAGTTTCAACGTTTGTTTCAACGCGGAATGTTGGATCTTCTTCAGCCAATTTTTGAAGGGCGATACCCATCTTGTCTTGGTCAGCTTTAGATTTTGGCTCAACCATCAATTGGATAACTGGTTCTGGAACGTTGATTGACTCAAGGATGATTTTAGCTTTTTCATCTGTCAATGAGTCACCAGTTGTAGTATCTTTCAAACCAACGGCAGCAGCGATATCACCTGAGTAAACAGTGTCGATTTCTTGACGGCTGTTAGCGTGCATTTGAAGGATACGTCCGATACGTTCACGTTTACCTTTAGAAGTATTCAATACGTATGAACCTGATTGAAGAACACCTGAGTAAACACGGAAGAATGTCAAACGACCTACGAATGGGTCAGTCATGATCTTGAAGGCAAGAGCTGCAAATGGCTCTTCGTCAGATGCTGGACGAGTTTCTTCAGCGTCTGTATCTGGGTTAATACCTTTGATTGCTGGGATGTCAAGTGGGCTTGGAAGGTAGTCGATAACCGCATCAAGCATCAATTGAACACCTTTGTTTTTGAAGGCTGAACCACACAATACTGGGAAGAATTCAACGTTGATAGTCGCTTTACGGATACCAGCTTTCAATTCTTCGTTAGTGATTTCTTCACCTTCGAGGTATTTCATCATCAATTCTTCGTCAGTTTCAGCAACTGCTTCAATCAATTTTTCACGGTATTCTTGAGCTTGGTCAAGGTATTCAGCTGGGATGTCTTCTTCAAGGATATCCGTACCAAGGTCGTTCGTATAGATTTCAGCTTTCATCTTGATCAAGTCAATGATACCACGGAAGTCATCTTCAGAACCGATTGGCAATTGGATTGGGTGGGCATTTGCTTGAAGACGATCGTGAAGTGTGCTTACAGAGTAAAGGAAGTCAGCACCGATTTTGTCCATTTTGTTGGCAAATACGATACGTGGAACTCCATACTCAGTTGCTTGACGCCAAACTGTTTCAGTTTGAGGCTCAACACCTGATTGTGAGTCAAGAACGGTAACTGCACCATCCAATACACGAAGAGAACGTTGTACTTCGATTGTGAAGTCCACGTGTCCTGGTGTGTCGATGATGTTTACGCGGTGGTTGTTCCATTGAGCTGTTGTTGCAGCAGATGTGATAGTGATACCACGTTCTTGCTCTTGCTCCATCCAGTCCATTTGTGACGCACCTTCGTGAGTTTCACCGATTTTGTGGATTTTACCAGTGTAGTAAAGAATACGCTCAGTAGTTGTTGTTTTACCGGCATCGACGTGAGCCATGATACCGATATTACGAGTTTTTTCAAGTGAAAATTCGCGTGCCATGAGGTTTGTTTCTCCTATTTATTTTTGATTTCTATTCTATTATAACACGATTTTAATAAAAACGGATAGGCAGGACCTACCCGTTCTCAATGTTTTCATGCTATTGTTGGTTTCAACTTACGAGCTGGTAAGTTGAGTTATAGCTAATACTAATCGATTTAGCTAATTTGAACCCGGGCTAAAAGCTCGGAAAATAGATAAGCTCTCCTAGAATCTTCGATTCTTCGTCAAGCTTCCTAATTTTCAGTCGCTTTTTTAACGCCCTTAGTATCTTAATCTTACCAACGGAAGTGTGCGAATGCACGGTTAGCTTCAGCCATACGGTGAGTGTCTTCACGTTTCTTAACAGCTGCACCAGTGTTGTTAGCAGCATCCAAGATTTCTTTTGCAAGACGGTCTTGCATTGTGTGTTCACCACGAAGACGAGCGATTGTTACCAACCAACGAAGTCCAAGTGTTGTACGACGTTCTGGACGAACTTCAACTGGGACTTGGTAGTTAGAACCACCAACACGGCGTGCACGTACTTCAAGTACAGGCATGATGTTTTCCATAGCTGTCTCAAATACTTCAAGTGCATCGTTGCCAGTAGCTTCTTTGATTTGCTCAAAAGCACCGTAAACGATTGAAGCAGCTGTACCACGTTTACCGTCAAGCATAACGCGGTTGATAAGACGAGTAACTAGTTGTGAATTGTAAAGCGGATCTGGCAATACGTCACGTTTTGGAGCTCTATTTTTACGACTCATTTCTCTTTATCCCCTTTCCTTATGCTTTTGGACGTTTAGTACCGTATTTAGAACGGCCTTGTTTACGATCGTTAACACCTGCAGTATCAAGTGCACCACGGACGATATGGTAACGTACCCCTGGAAGGTCTTTTACACGTCCACCACGAAGAAGAACCACGCTGTGCTCTTGCAAGTTGTGTCCGATACCTGGGATGTAGGCAGTAACTTCGATAAGGTTGCTCAAACGTACACGAGCGAATTTACGAAGGGCTGAGTTAGGTTTTTTAGGTGTCATTGTTCCAACACGAGTTGCAACACCACGTTTTTGTGGTGAAGAAACGTTTGTTTGAACTTTTTTATGACTGTTGTAACCAACGTTCAAAGCTGGTGATTTAGATTTTTCTACTTTTGATTTACGCGGTTTGCGAACCAATTGGTTAATTGTAGGCATCTACATTCTCCTGTGTTTTTTTATTTTTGGTGATGATACACTTGGTGACAGCTATCATCTGTGTGTACTTTTGCAACATTTGTCAGCACGTCCCTGTACACTTTTGAGAGACCAAAAGTAAAAAGTACCGTCTATTATTGTAACAAAATTTTCCCTTGCTTGTCAAGATATTTTTCTTTTTTTGTTAATTTTAGCTCTTGCTAACTTCTCAAAGTAACTTCCACCTCTCTCCCAAAACTGGAAGTTAGTCTCAGACGATGAATTATGCTAGAATTAAGTCTGAGACTTTCCGTTCCATCGTTGAGAATATGGGAAAAGGCCCGTCAACGATTTCGAAGGAAATCAAGCGCAATCGCATCATGCATCCAACATCCGTCAAATCTGATTACACGGATTGCCCACTTCTCAAAAAGCTCCTTATGTCTGTAACAACGCGTTTTTCTCATACTAAAAACTAGGTTGTGGAAAACTGGAAGTTAGTTTTATATTGAATTGAAATAAGACATGAACAAATCTATTGAGAAAGTCAACTTAATTTCTAGAAATGTTTTAATAGCAACAACGTACTATTCTAGTTTCAATCTGCTATAGAAGTTACCCTTTCATTCTCTCAAAAGTCAATCATAAAAGAGGAGAAATCGAAGTTCCTCCTCTTCACTGTTTACTATCGAATCAAGTAAATCAAATTGTTACTCATTCACAATTTTTTCATCAACTTTAGGGTTTAGAGTTGTTCCCCAATGTGTAATTGTACGCTGTTGTACTAGTGGTAAGTCTGTGCGGTTGTAAACTGTACGCCATGGTTCCCATACAAGACCTGTCTTTTCTTGAACCTTGATACGAAGATTACGGACATTTCCTCTAAATTGAATCTCTGTTTGGAAGCCCGAAGTTCTGTTTTTTCCGTTATCTTCCCATTGACGTGAACGGATTTCTGGATTTCCTTGTTCATCATATGTAATTTCATCCCAATAAATGTAGTAACGCGCAACATAAGCACCCTTATGATGAAGTTTCAAGAAACCATTTTTGTAAGAAGTAACCTTCGTTTCGATATAGTCTGTACTATTTTGTAAAGTTGCTTGGGCATTATCTTTTAGGAAGGCAGTCTTATATGAGATTGGCACAGCTGGACTTTGAGCGCTAAAGTTAGCTCCTTCTCTGATGAGTTCCTTCAAGTTTTCGACTGTTCCTGTGACAACTTTGGCAGCACCGCTAGCATTACCTCCTACAATTACTGCTGTTACAGAAGTATTCTTCAATAGACGGCTCCATTCAGAATTTGGAGCAATTGTTGCACCTTTGATAACCGCATTAATAGCTGCTTTTAATTCAGTAGACTTACTTGTTGACTCAAACTTAACATAGATTTGACGTCCGTAAGAAACATTTGATACATATACAGGTGGAGTTTGTGAATCAACGCCTCTTTGTTTTAAATCTTCAGGTGTCACACTCTTGTCAAATACAGCTGCTGGATTGGTCGGTGCATCAAATGTCGCTGTATAGTAAATTTGTTTAAAGTTTACAACTTCAATTTGCTTTTCACCCTTTTGCACAGCCTCAAAGTCAATCTTGAGCGGTGCGCCTGCTTTTTCAAAGTCTGCACCAAATTTTGCTTTCAATTGGTTCATGCTATAGGCTGTAGTTGATTCATACTGAACACGGGCAGGAACGGAATGGCTAGATGAGTAATTCTTTGTCCATCTTTCAACCAAGGTATTCATCGCAGACTGCATACCACTAGTTGTAGGATCTGCTTCAATTCGGCTGTCAGACTGAATCATACCAGGTAAATCGACGCTGACTGTCCCCTTTGCACGGGCAAGACTAATCAATTCTGGCTGATTTTCTAGCAGATTTTGGTTTGCCTTATACAAGCCACCTAGGAAGACATTTTGATTTCCATTGATGGAAACATCTGCTGTGCCTGTAGAGAGGGTTTTCTTGATTTTTTCTACAACGACAAACTCTCCATTTTGTTCCTTAGCACTTGTGTTGTAGCGATTTTCTAAGGTTTCTCCCTTGCGAGTTAAAATATCTAAAGGATTATAAGTTAAGCCAAAAAGGTAGTCTTTCAATGCTGATGTTTGATCTACTACTGGTGCAGTTCTATCCTGTCCAACTTGAGTTGTTGCTGAACGGAATACTTCCACTTCTGCCAAGCTCAATGGGGTATTTTTAGTTCTCAACTCCACTTTTACATAACGAGCGCCTTTGGCGGTGAAGAAAACTTCAAGTTCTGCCTTCCCATTCAAACTATCAAAGTGTTGACGAGCAACTTCTTGTTTTCCTTCATTTAACAAAACAACATCAAAATTGGAAAGACGATTAGCTACATTCCCATCTCCACGATTGTAAAGTTTAACTTTTCCAACATTCTCTGTTTTTCCAAGATCGACTTGCCACCAAGCATTGTCTTCAAAGTTTGTATGCGTTACAGAATGGTGCCCATAGTCACTATCAACATTACCATCCACTGCTCGTGTAGCAGCTCCTCCATAAGCAGTAGAGCTTTGACTAGCTTGTTTTCCACGAGCGATGTTTTCTGTCTCAACTGGACGATTCCCTTGCTCTGTAGCCAAAGCTACTCCCTGAGCGTTCAATAAAAAGGCCGCAACAACAGCACTACACACACCGAGTCCACACTTTTTGACAAAGCGATGCAAACGTTTTTCTTGATTCATTCCTTATTCCTCCGTTTTTAAATGAATACGTTTTCCTATTTGTCTATAGTTTATCAAATTTCAAGTAAAAGTCAAGCAAAAATCAGCAAAAAAGTCAAGAAAATAAGAAGAAAACGTTTGCTGAATTTTTCTGATATTTTCTTTAGATTTCCAGTAAATACTATAGTTTGGAAACTAGATAACACTTGAAAAACACTAACTTTTTTCTTTTCCTATTTATAGTTTCACTAGATGAGCTTTTTAAAAGAAATATTAGAGATCAATTTCTGAATAAAAATAGCTGGGAACACATCATCTTCCTAATAATACGGCTTGGCTTATGTGACATTTTTATACTTTCAAACCACGTCAACGTCGCCTTGCCGTACTCAAGTACAGCCTGCGGCTAGTTTCCTAGTTTGCTCTTTGATTTTCATTGAGTATTATTTCCATTATTTATACTGATATATAAAATAATACGGAAAACTTCTCAAAAGTAAGAATTTCTTTTACAAACAAAGGAAAACGCTTGCATATTGTTTTACTACATGCTATACTGGTATAGAAATTTATTGATTGGAGAATCATCATGAGAAAAACACCAGCTCAAACTGAGAAAAAAATGGTCTACAGCATCCGTTCCCTCAAAAATGGAACTGGTTCTGTCCTTATCGGCGCAAGCCTTGTCTTGCTTGCCATGGCTACACCAACTATCTCAGCCGACGAAAGTACACCAACCACTAACGCAAATAATAGTGAAACTACTACTGCCCTTGCCCAGCCTCTTACTGATACAGCAACTAGCACTGGTAAGAAAGAAAGCGATTTTTCTTCACCTAATAATGCAAACGCTTCCCTAGAGAAAGAAGAAAAACCTGCAACAGAGGCAACCACTCCTGTTGCAAGCCCAGCCGATTCAGCACCACAAACTGGAGAAGATCGTTCAAGTGAGACAACTACTTCTACTAGTCCAGTAACGACTGAAACTAAGGCAGAAGAGCCCATCGAAGACAACTACTTCCGTATCCACGTCAAAAAACTTCCTGAAGAAAACAAGGATGCTCAAGGACTCTGGACTTGGGACGATGTTGAAAAACCTTCTGAAAATTGGCCAAACGGAGCCCTGTCCTTCAAGGATGCCAAAAAAGATGACTACGGCTACTACCTAGATGTCAAATTAAAGGGAGAAGAAGCCAAGAAAATTAGCTTCCTCATCAACAATACAGCTGGAAAAAATCTAACCGGCGATAAATCTGTAGAAAAACTGGCACCAAAGATGAATGAGGCTTGGTTAGACCAAGATTACAAGGTTTTCTCTTACGAGCCACAACCCGCAGGAACTGTTCGCGTCAACTACTACCGCACAGATGGCAACTATGACAAGAAATCTCTCTGGTACTGGGGAGATGTGAAAAATCCAAGTAGCGCTCAATGGCCTGACGGAACAGACTTTACGGCTACAGGTAAATACGGTCGCTATATCGACATTCCTCTTAATGAAGCCGCGAGAGAATTTGGATTTTTGCTACTAGATGAGAGCAAACAAGGAGACGACGTGAAAATCCGTAAAGAAGATTATAAGTTCACAGATTTGAAAAATCATAGCCAAATTTTCCTAAAAGACGATGACGAATCGATTTACACAAATCCATACTATATCCATGATATCCGTATGACAGGTGCCCAACACGTAGGAACTTCTAGCATTGAAAGTAGTTTTTCAACACTTGTCGGTGCTAAAAAAGAGGATATCCTCAAGCACTCCAACATCACTAATCACCTAGGAGAAAAAGTAGCTATTACCGATGTTACAATCGATGAGGCTGGTAAGAAAGTGACCTACAGCGGAGATTTCTCTGACACAAAACATCCTTATACCGTTAGCTACAACTCTGACAAATTCACTACCAAAACAAGCTGGCGCCTGAAAGATGAGACTTACAGCTATGATGGCAAACTGGGAGCTGAACTCAAAGAAGAAGGAAAACAGGTTGATTTAACTCTCTGGTCACCAAGTGCTGATAAGGTTTCTGTTGTTGTCTACGACAAGAATGACCCTGACAAAGTAGTTGGAACTGTCGCTCTTGAAAAAGGGGAAAGAGGAACTTGGAAACAAACTCTAGATAGCACAAACAAATTAGGAATCACAGATTTCACTGGCTACTATTATCAATACCAAATCGAGCGTCAGGGTAAAACTGTTCTTGCACTCGATCCTTACGCTAAATCCCTCGCTGCTTGGAATAGTGATCTTGCAAAAACAGACGCTTCCCATAAAGTGGCTAAAGCCGCCTTTGTAAATCCAGCTAAACTAGGACCTCAAGACTTGACTTATGGTAAGATTCACAACTTCAAAACTCGTGAAGATGCCGTTATCTACGAAGCTCATGTGCGCGACTTCACTTCAGATCCTGCCATTGCAAAAGACTTAACCAAACCATTTGGGACTTTTGAAGCCTTCATTGAAAAACTAGACTATCTCAAAGACTTGGGGGTAACCCACATCCAGCTCCTTCCAGTCTTGTCTTACTACTTTGTCAATGAATTGAAAAACCATGAACGCTTGTCTGACTATGCTTCAAGCAACAGCAACTACAACTGGGGATATGACCCTCAAAACTACTTCTCATTGACTGGTATGTACTCAAGCGATCCTAAGAATCCAGAAAAACGAATCGCAGAATTTAAAAACCTCATCAACGAAATCCACAAACGTGGCATGGGAGCTATCCTAGACGTAGTTTATAACCATACAGCCAAAGTCGATCTCTTTGAAGATTTAGAACCAAACTACTACCACTTTATGGATGCTGATGGGACACCTCGAACTAGCTTTGGTGGTGGACGCTTGGGGACAACCCACCATATGAGTAAACGGATCCTAGTTGACTCTATCAAATATCTAGTTGATACCTACAAAGTGGATGGCTTCCGTTTCGATATGATGGGAGACCATGACGCCGCTTCTATCGAAGAAGCTTACAAGGCTGCACGCGCCCTCAATCCAAACCTCATCATGCTTGGTGAAGGTTGGAGAACCTATGCTGGTGATGAAAATATGCCTACTAAAGCTGCTGACCAAGATTGGATGAAACATACCGATACTGTCGCTGTCTTTTCAGATGACATCCGTAACAACCTCAAATCTGGTTATCCAAACGAAGGTCAACCTGCCTTTATCACAGGTGGCAAGCGTGATGTCAACACTGTCTTCAAAAATCTCATTGCTCAACCAACCAACTTTGAAGCAGACAGTCCTGGAGATGTCATCCAATACATCGCAGCCCATGATAACTTGACCCTCTTTGACATCATTGCCCAGTCTATCAAAAAAGACCCAAGCAAGGCTGAGAACTATGCTGAAATCCACCGTCGTTTACGACTTGGAAATCTCATGGTCTTGACAGCTCAAGGAACTCCATTTATCCACTCCGGTCAGGAATATGGACGTACTAAACAATTCCGTGACCCAGCCTACAAGACTCCAGTAGCAGAGGACAAACAACCAAACAAATCTCACTTGTTGCGTGATAAGGATGGCAATCCGTTTGACTATCCTTACTTCATCCATGACTCTTACGATTCTAGCGATGCAGTCAACAAGTTTGACTGGACTAAGGCTACAGATGGAAAAGCATATCCTGAAAATGTCAAGAGCCGTGACTATATGAAAGGTTTGATTGCCCTTCGTCAATCTACAGATGCCTTCCGACTTAAGAGTCTTCAAGATATCAAAGATCGTGTCCACCTCATCACTGTCCCAGGCCAAAATGGTGTGGAAAAAGAGGACGTAGTGATTGGCTACCAAATTACTGCTCCAAACGGTGATATCTACGCAGTCTTTGTCAATGCGGACGAAAAAGCTCGCGAATTTAATTTGGGAACTGCCTTTGCCCACCTCAGAAATGCTGAAGTTTTGGCAGATGAGAACCAAGCAGGACCAGTCGGAATTGCCAACCCGAAAGGACTTGAATGGACTGAAAAAGGCTTGAAATTGAATGCCCTTACAGCTACTGTTCTTCGAGTCTCTCAAAATGGAACTAGCCATGAGTCAACTGCAGAAGAGAAACCAGACTCAACCCCTTCCAAGCCTGAACATCAAAATGAAGCTTCTCACCCTGCACATCAAGACCCAGCTCCAGAAGCTAGACCTGATTCTACTAAACCATCTGCAACAGTAGCTGATGCGGAAAATAAACCTAGCCAAGCTACAGCTGATTCACAAGCTGAACAACCAGCACAAGAAGCACAAGCATCATCTGTAAAAGAAGCGGTTCGAAACGAATCGGTAGAAAGCTCTAGCAAGGAAAATATACCTGCAACCCCAGATAAACAAGCTGAACTTCCAAATACAGGAATCAAAAACGATAACAAACTCCTGTTTGCAGGAATCAGCCTCCTTGCACTCCTAGGTATCGGGTTCTTGCTGAAAAACAAAAAAAGAGAACTAAACTAGCCCTCCTATAGAAAAATCCCCCAAGCATTATAGCTCAGGGGATTAATTTTTGCCCTGATAAGCCTATCTATCAAATCATATATTCTACACTATAGGTCGCATCCGAGAGTATTCGTGCCAAAAATTGCTTGGTTCGTTCTTCTTTTGGACGACTAAAGAAATCATGGGCATTATTTTCTTCAACAATTTTCCCACCGTCCATAAAAATAACATGATTGGCTACATCTCTAGCAAAACCCATCTCATGAGTCACTACTACCATAGTAACTCCTTCCTTAGCTAACTGTTTTAAAACATCTAAAACATCCCCTACCAACTCTGGATCCAAGGCCGATGTTGGCTCATCTAATAAAATGACCTCTGGTTTCACAGCGATGGCACGCGCAATGCCGATTCGTTGTTGCTGGCCTCCAGAAAGCTGAGAGGGATAGTAAGCTTTATAAGCTAGTAAACCAACTTTTTCTAAGGCAGCTTCCGCACGTTTGATGGCTTCTTCCTTAGGAATTTTCCGAGCAATAATCAAGCCCTCCAAAATATTTTCCAAGGCCGTTTTATTAGCAAATAAATTATAATGTTGAAAAACAAAGGCGGTCTTCTGGCGAATTTCTAAAATATCTTTTTTGGTCAATTTGCCAAGATCGTATTCTTTATCAGCAAGCTTCAAAGAGCCACTATCGGCTTTTTCTAAATGATTGAGACATCTGAGAAAAGTCGTTTTACCTGATCCAGATGGCCCCAATATTACAACCACATCCCCTTGGTTGACCTTGAGATTAACATCTTCCAGGACTTGTCTGTCTCCAAATTTTTTTGCAACATGTTCTACTTGTAACATTGTCTCCTCCTATGCTAAACCTGTACTGGGCACTACTTGTCCCTTTCTTCTTTGAATATAGCGTTTCTCTAAGATTGAAAAGCCCCATTGAATCAATCCGCAAATAAGAATGTACTGTAAAAAGATCACAAAATAGGATTCAAAATACTGATAACCATAAGACGCTTCAACACGGGCAATGGCTGTAATATCCTTAATGGTCATCACAAAGACCAAAGAGGTTCCTTTTACAATATTTATGACTAGATTAGCCAGATTGGGCAAGGCTGATTGCAAGGCCTGTGGAAAAACAATACTCACATAAGCCTGACTAGTGGTTAAACCAATCGCTTGTGCAGCTTCTAATTGTCCCTTATCCACAGTCAAAATAGCCGAACGTAAGATTTCTGATAAACTACCTGTTGTCATCAAACTATAGATAATAAAAGCATAATAGATCGGATTGAGTTTAAAGATATCAACATCACTCCCTATGCTTTTGAGAAATTGATTGAGCAAACTCGGAAACAAACTATAAAAGAAAAGAATCAGCAAAATCGGAGGTGTTGCTCTTATAAAAGCTAGATACACGAGAGAGAAAGTTCGAACACCTTTGACTTTATATATTTGTCCCAGAGCTAAAAACAAGGCTGGTCCAAAACTTAAGACCATGGCTACAATCATAATGATTAAGGTGGTTGGCACCCCTTTTAAGGTCTCTAAAAAAGTTTTCGCAATATAGTCTAAATCCATATCCTATCTCCCTTTCGTTTCCAAAGATTTTTCTAACAAGCGACTCAAGAAGGAAACAGCCAAGGCTACACCCCAATAAAGAATGGCAACCGCTGTATAGGTTTCAAGAGAGTAATTCCCCAAATTGCGACTGATTAAGAGATTCCCAGCTCCCATGACATCCACAAAACCAATCGTATAGGCTAGGGCAGCGTCCCGCATCAAATTTAGAATAGCGGTCGTCATATTTGGAAGAGCCACTTGAAAAGCCTGAGGAAAAATGATTCTCCAAAATGTCTGACTAGGGGTCAGACCAATACTGGCTCCAGCTTCCATCTGACCTTTGGGAATTGCCTGATAGGACGCCTTAAATACTTCTGCAATGATAGCCGCAAATAGCAAGACCATGGTGAATAAGACGAAGACCGTCTTAGACCAGTTGTTGATATCTAAATTCAGCCACCATTTTAAAAATTCAGGTAAACCATAAAAGACAAGGAATAGTAAAACAATAGGGGGAGTACAGCGAAGAGTGAAAATATAGCCCTTAGAAAGACCTGCAAAAGTCTTGTCTTCTCCCACTTGAGCCCAAGCCAGTAAGCCACCGAAAAGGGAACCGAGGACTGTAGTAAAAAAGAGAATGGACAAGGTCATAGGAAGAGCCTGCCATAAGGTTGGTAAAAATTGGAACACTCTTGAAAAATCATATGAAACCATATAAACCTCTTTCTAATACTCAATGAAAATCAAAAAGCAAACTAGCCGCAGGTTGCNNGTTGTGGATAGAACTGACAAAGTCAGTAACCATACCTACGGCAAGGCGACGTTGACGTGGTTTGAAGAGATTTTCGAAGAGCATAACATGCCTGATTGCTCATCTAATCTTTATCAACGTAGCTAAAGACATCTTCTTTAAAGTATTTTTGAGAAAGTTTAGCTAGAGTACTGTCTTCTTTTAATTCTTTAATCGCTTTTTCATACTCTTTAGCAAACTTCTCACCCTTTTCATCACGGTGAATCAAGGGATAGGTTGGAATTCCTTTATAAGGGAACCAGCTAAGTTTGTCCGCATATTGGTGGTAAGAACCATCATCTGTTGTCACCGCTTTTTCAAAAGACAACTTGATGTCAAAGAAAGCATCATAACGTCCTTCTAAAACCCAAGCATAAGCATCTGCCACCTTGAAAGATTCAGCAGCTGTCAACTCAATTGGTGTATCCTTGTGCTTGTCATTATAGCTATTAATCACATTCCACTGGGCATTTTGAGGAGAGATGGGTACTAATTTTCCTTTATTTTTGGCGAAATCATCAATATTCTTATATTTAGCTTCATCTCCTTTTCTGACAGTAAAACCAATAATGCTGGCTCCTACTGGCTCAGATGGAATAATGAATTTCTTAGCCCGTTCATCTGTATACCAAGCACCTTTAGTTCCAATATCGTACTTGCCAGACTCAAGTCCAATCAAGAGATCATCATCACTAGTTCCAGTATACTCAAATTTATAATCTGCTAATTTCTCATCCACCGCCTTTAAAACAGCGACTTCATAACCATCTGATTCCCCTTTTTCGTCAATAAAATCATAAGGGACATAGTTTTGAGTATGGGCAACTTTTAAAGTTGTTACTTGTCCAGACGAAGCTGCATCTGCACCTTTAGCAGATGCTCCCGACAAAGTCCTACCAATAATCGTTGCTCCAAGCACTGCCACAACCGCAACTCCACCAACAATCCATGTTTTCTTACTCATATTCTTCTCCTTTATTTAGCTACTGCTTCTCTCACCCACTGGATACGCTCCACTGCAATATCGTTTGGAATGGTACAATCTGCTCCAAGTATGAGGCCATCTTTCCCTGTTTCTTCTACCAATCGTTTGGTTTCAGCCTGAATTTCTTCCTTACTGCCTCGATAGAGAAGGCCGTCTTTACCGTTTTCAAATCCTCCCAGAACAGCACGACCCTTGAAAATCTCACGACCTTCTTTTAGGCTAATCCCTTCTGGACCAACTGCCCAGTTAAAAACATGAGCTGGATAGTCGGCAAAGATATGAATATCGTTTCGGGCTCCTTCATAGCCACAGATATGAAGGATATTTACCCCACCAACCGACTTAGCCGCATTTAAAACAGTCAGTTCACTCGGCTCAATAATCTCCTGATAGGCTTCAGCAGAAACACGCGCATCCTGAATACTTTGCACACTGAGATAAATACCATCTACTCCTGCATCTTTAATAATAGCTTGACTCAAGCTAGCGATATCTTGCGCAATCACATCAAGTACTTTTTTCAATTTCTGAGAATCTTGAACTAAGAAGTCTGCAATGAGATCATCTCCACCAGACACTTCTCCAAGTAACCATTTGAGGTAGGTCACAGGCGCAAAAATATTGTAAATAGCAACAATATCTTCCGTAAACTCCTGCTTAATCTTCTTCACTAATTCTACCTGCTCTCTAATCCACAGATAATCTTCACCCAGAGGTTGAATCTCCGACAGCTCTTGGAGTGACTTTCCTTTGGCAATAACTGGATTTGGATAAGCAAAATAGCCATCACTCATCAACTTGATAAAGTCTGGATGTAGGTCACGGATAAAACGTTTGTGACCTTGTATGTTCTTTTCAATAATCACAGGATTGGAAAATCCCTTTAACCATTCCTCTTCTGATGTAAAGTGGTGCCAAAAACCTACAGGTACACGGCCAACCACTTCTCCTCTAAATGCTTTTAAAACCCAGTCTCTTTTTTCTGACATCTCTATTTTCCATTTCTTTCTTTTTCAACTAATAAAACACTGGCAATATCATTGGTTTGAATAAAGGGAAGACTTCTCTTCTGAAAATCCTGAATCCCATGACATCTTGGCCCTTCCTTACAAGCAAGTCCCTTTGTAAGACTGATCGCAAGTAAGATGACAAAGCCGAGGGCCGTCCCTACCAATAGCCACTTTTTTCTTTTCATAAGGCTCTCCTATTCTAACATAGCAGCCTGACGAATCCAGTCCAATCTTTCTAATTCAAAGTCATCTGGAACCGTGCAATCCGCTCCAAGAAGGACTCCTCTAGTCCCAGCTTCAGCCAACAATCGTTTGGTTTCCTCTTGTAGTGCAGCCTTTCTACCTCCATAAAGCAGGCTCTGCTTCCCATTTTCAAAACCACCCAAGACCGCTTTGCCATGAAATAGCTCCTGACCTTGAGGTAAACTGACTGCTTCATGGTGGGTTGCCCAATTGAAAACCTGGGCTGGATAATCTTTGAAAATAGTCACATTGTTACTGGCACCTTGGAAACCGCAGATATGCAGGATATTTACCCCACCTACCTGATTGGCAGCTTCTAAAACCTTTATGTTACTTGGCTCAATATAGGTCTGATACAATTCTGCTGTGATGCGCTCATCCTGAATTTCTTGTGTACTGAGATAGATTCCATCTGCTCCACCATCCTGAATGATTTTTTTAGTTAGGATAGCGATATCCTCAGCTATCACGTCTAAAACATCCCTGAATAGCTCTGGATTTTCAAGAAAAAGATCTGAAACCTCCTTATCACCTCTAGAAGTCTCTGTACGAAACCACCTTTTCAAATAGGAGATCGGAGAAAAAATATTGTAAAATGATGCAATGTCCTCAGTGAAGGTTGCTCGAATAGCCTCTACCACTTCTACTTGTTGCTGAATCCAAGGATGGTTTTCACCAATCGACTCAATAGAAGCTAACTCCTGAAGACTTGTAACCTTAGGACTGTAGACATTACTTGGATAAATGAAAAATCCGTCACTCATCATTTTGACAAAATCAGGATGGATTCTTTCAACGTACTTCCGATGTCCCTCTACACTTTTTTGAAAGATACGTGGATTATTTAAACCTTGTCCTTTTTCCTCCAGTATTACAAAATGAAACCAAAAGCCAACAGGAACCCGTTCCACCTCTTCTCCTCGAATAGCTCTAAAAACTAGCTCTCTTTTACTTGTCATACTTCTCTCCTTCCATTTGGATTGAAACCATCTTACCACTCCTTTTGACCTTTTCCCAATATATATTGACTATCGACTTGATTGGGATTGTTTATATCAATAGAGAAAAAAATCTCTGAAAAGCTTGATTTTACTAGCTTTTCAGAGATTTTTTCTGTTTATTGCTTTTTAAAATAGTTGTTATATAGATTTTTTATCAGCCTGATTAGGATTTTTTATTAAGCCTCTTTCATGGCAAAGTAAGCCCGGACTTTGGGTGCTACTTGTGTTCCGAATAGTTCAATAGCTCTCAGAACCTGATCATGAGGCATAGAACCAAGAGGTAGGTGCAACATGAAGCGGTCCAAATCTAAATCCTCTATCATGCGAATCAATTTTTCGGCCACCTGATCTGGATTGCCCACAAACATGGCGCCATTTGATCCTACCTGCTCCAAATATTGCTTATAACGCAATTCTTGCCAGTGTGGACGGTCTTTGGAAATAGCATCCACTACTTGCTTGGTCGGATGGAAATAATCTTTCACAGCCTGCTCGCCATCTTCAGCAATCCACCCCCAAGAATGGACCCCAACCTTTAGTTCATGACTGGCATGGTCTGCTTCGCTCCCAATCTCACGATAAGCCTGAATCAACTTTTTAAAATAACGAGGGTTACCACCAATAATGGCATAGACAATCGGTAGGCCTGCCTGAGCAATCTTTACTGTTGATTCGACATGACCACCTGTCGCTATCCACAAGGGTAATTTGTCCTGAACTGGACGAGGATAAACTTCTTTACCAGCAATCGTTTGGGTCAATCGACCTTTCCAGTCTAGCTTTGTCTTTTCATTGACTAACTGGAGCAAGTCTAATTTCTCATCAAAAAGGGCTTCGTAGTCTTTCAAATCATAGCCAAACAGAGGAAATGATTCCGTGAAAGAACCCCTTCCAGCCATAATCTCCGCACGTCCATTTGACAAAGCATCGATAGTGGCATATTGTTGGAATAAGCGAATCGGATCCATGCTCGAGAGAATGCTGACTGCACTGGTCAAACGGATTTTCTTGGTATTGACTGCCCCAGCTGCCAGGACAATCTCTGGGGCTGATACTGCAAAATCCTCTCGATGGTGCTCACCAATCCCATACACATCCAAACCAACCTTGTCAGCCAGTTCAACCTCTGCTAGCAACTGGCGAATGCGTTCGTCATGACTGTAAGTTTTCCCAATCCCTTCAAGCTCCGTTGTTTCCCCAAATGTTGAAATTCCCAATTCTACCATTGTGACTCTCCCTATCTACTCTGTCCTTCAATTTGAAAAATTATTCTAATACTCAATGAAAANNCAAAGCACTGCTTTGAGGTGGTAGATAGAACTGATGAAGTCAGCTCAAAATACTGTTTTGAGGTTGCAGATGGATGCTAACCTGATTTGAAGAGATTTTCGAAAAAGATTAAATATACTCTACAATTTGCTCAATCAATTCTGGGTCGTCTAAACCTGTAACTTGTATAACAACATCTTTGACTGATTGTTTAGCCAACAATTCACCTAATCGAATACTTTCTTCATCATTTACATCGCGATAGTCAAAGGCATAGCCAACTGTTTTAAGTAGGTTTTTATATGACAAACTGAGTTCTTTCAATTCACGTATCGGCCGGATGAATCGTTCATTATAGCCTAATTTTCGGATTGGAGTACGAGCTACGCGACTAACTTCGTCCACTATGAAAGGATTTTCAAACCGTTCTATAATGACTTTGTGATAATTCTCCAATTCTTTTTTATCAAAGTTCCATTTGGCAATCAAGAGACTCCGAATTTCAGCTAATACAGATTCAATCCGAGATTTGATATTAGGATTTTGAAGAGCTTCCAAAATTGTCTTGGCACCATAATGCGCACCAATGTAAGCTGAAGTTGCATGTCCAGAATTGACTGAAAAAAGTTTTCGCTCAATAAAGGGTTCTAAATCTTCTTCATAATGCACATCTTTTAGACGTAAATCTGGATTTTTAAGACGCTTGGTTTCCACGACCCATTCATTAAAGGGTTCGACCACAACAAAAAGGGAATCTTCGTGACTTTGTGCTGGAACAATCCTGTCTACTGCAGCATTTGGAAAACCTATGTAGTTATCAGCAAATGTCAAACCTTCCGGACTTAAATATTTCTTGACTTCTTGATAAAGAAATTGAGACCCGCCAATCATATTTTCACAGGCCATAACATCCAATGCCTGTGTATTTCCTGCAACTCGGCGAGCTTCGATTCCTTTGGCTAGAAGTTCAGCGATAAAAGGGAGTATATTAGGTCCGATTGCAGTAGTAATAATATCCGTCTTTTGAATCGCTTCAATGACTTGCTCAGGATCTTCTTTGCTATTAATGCCAGCCACATTAGTTACTTCTATACGAGACTGTCCTTTCTGTGCAATTTCAATTTCATACTTGCCCTTTTCATTTAGAGCATGAATTATCTGATTATTGACATCCACAAAATCAATATGGAAACCATTTTTAAATAGAATTTCACCTATAAAACCACGACCGATATTACCGGCACCAAAATGAACAGAATGTTTCATTCAATTTCTCCTTTTCCTATTTGAGGGACATATATACTAGATGACAAATGACGAAATTCAATTATTCAACAGCATCAAATAAGCGCAACACTTCCTCTTTTGACTGAGCATCTGCTAGTTTAAGAACATTATCTACATCTGCACAGAAGATAGAAATTTTCTGAATAATTTCTAAGTGTTCATTACCAATACCAGCAATACCAAAAAGAACCGTTGCCACTTGAGGGTTAGATACATTCCCAAAATCAACCCCTCTAGGGACTTGAACGACTGTAATACCAGACTTGAGGACATCATTTTTTGCTGCATCTGTTCCATGCGGTATGGCGATAAAGTTACCCATGTAAACAGATAGCTCTTTATCTCGCTCAATCATGGCTTCAATATAGTCTTCATTAACATATCCACCCTCATAAAGAACTTGCCCACAATAACAAATAGCTTCCTCCTTGTTAGAAAATTGTTTATTAAGCTTAATCAAATGTTTTTCAAGTTTCATATTAGTTCTCCAATTTCTTAATTTTTTCTTTAAAAATAGTATTTAGCATCTGATAAATAATGGATTGATTTCCCGTCTTGTAAATCTCTGTATAAAGATGATTTTCAATAATCGACTGACTAATAGCTGTCATTAAATCTCTAGCTTCCTCGCTAGCTTCTTTAGACATTAGCATTAGCAGACACCTTTTGACCTCTTCTTCCTCTCGTTTCATTGACAATGCGGAGATAGGTAGTTTGAGTTCAAACATAGTAAAACTATTTGTTGTTACTTTGCTAGACTGACTATGTAAAAGCACCAGACCAGTATTAGGAATAGCCATAGGACTATTCTGGAAGTGAGATAACAATTTTCTTGTTAGGTAATCTCTGTCACTCACATTCTTCTGATATTGGATGATTTGTTCTACCGTGTGCTCAAATGATTGATTATTCTCCAATTGAACCAACTCGAATTGACTCAAAAGCTGACTACTAGATATTAAATAATCTTGCAAGTCATAACTTTTCTCTGGAGCGATAGCATCACGCGCGACAATTGTACGATGTGCCTGTACATACTGAAGTCGTTCCTGTAATTCAAGCAGTTCTTTGACGGTTGGAAAACTAGAAATTACATCGATTTCCTGATTAGTCAGCGGCTTGGTAGATAAAATATAATCATACTGACTGAGATCAATACTGTGGTAATCTACTAGAGACTGAATATCTATCAACTCTACAAAAGGAGCAACACTCTTAATTTTACTGACTAATAAATCTCTAGTGACCCGACGTTCATCCGTTAAAAGCAAAACACGGACTGGATAAATCTCTGGACTACGGCCTAAGCTAGAGATAAAATGTAGGGCAATCATGCCATACTCATACTCTGTATGAAGATATTTCGGAAAAATATCATTCACTAAAAGACTGATGACTGTATAAAGAAATTTATTCCTTTCAACTAAAATCTGGACAGATTCTGGCAAATTTTCACCCTGAAAAAGGATAGGGACGCCTAAACTGAGCCGAATATGATGGAAAAGAAAATTGAATAAAACCTTGTCCTTAAAAAAGTCAATCTTGGTATACATGGAAACCGTATCAATCAGATTTGAAATATTGTAGAAAAATTCACCATCAAATTTCTCCGTAAAGAGCGGATTGTCCTGACGTTTAATGATTAATTCATCTAAGATGCTCGCAAAATAGATAATTTCCTGAATACTATAAAATTGTGCAGTCTGCTTAGAGTAAGCTTGAAAAATTTTTTGAGAAATTTCCAAAGCCTGCTTACTAGTATTAGGTGAATTTTCAATGTTTTGCTCCTGACCTATAAGAGATAACAAGATCGCAAAAAACATCTTCATCCTAGCATCCATATCTGGAAAACCTGACAGTTGCTTATTAACAATCTGACTGGCCAGCCTAGTTCTATCTGCTTCTAAAATATCAAAGCTCCCAAAATGACCGGTTGAAAAATCTGCTACTGAGATACAGTTTGTCAGTAAAATAGCCAAAAATCTTCTCTTACCAACTGAATCACCAGAAATACGATAACCTTTTTGTCGTTCAATTTTCAGATCAAAGTCTAAAAGACGCTTATCAATATCTGAAATATCCTGAATAATAGTTACATTACTGACTTTCATGCACTCTTGCAATGCTTCATTGGTGACAAAACCACTCTCAGTCAGAAGGCGATAGGTAATCAACTCTTGTCTTTCTTGGGGACTATACTCAACTAACACTTCAAGTTCTGTCGGCAAATCATCCAACTCTCCAGTCAAAATATAGTATTTCCCATGCTTCGTTATTTCGATTCCATATTGCTCCATGCTATCTGTCAAATCTGATAAAGTTCGATAAATTGTTCTAGATGAAACCTGTAAGATTTCAGTCATGTCTTGCATTGAAAGCTTCCCTACATGTAGGAAAGCCTTCAATAATTGTTCTTCTCGTTTGGTTAATAGCATTCGTAATTTAGAAACCTCTAGTTCTATTTGTACATTCTAACAGCCATTTTGTCATATTCTGGTGTTGTTACTAAACTATCCACAATAAGAAATTGAGAATTCGGTGCTGTTTGCTGCACTTCTGCCTGTAAAGAAATAGTTGTTACAATCATTATGTTTTTAGAATTAAATTCACCTAATTCTGAAATTTTGGCAGTAGAAACTGGAATACGAATATTTTTGTTTCTAAAGATAGCCCGAATCGTTTCACAGCCCATAGTTGCAGATCCCTGTGCTTTACCATAAGCAACTACTACAGCATCAATATGGTTAAGGTCAATTTCCTGACTATCTACTGATGCTGAAGTTGATATATCTCCTTCAATTTCTGCTATTGGAGAAGCTCCTGTTAATGAAGCTACAATTTCATCATAACGAGGGGACGCTAAGAAATTATCAACAGAAACATGAATAGCACTTGGACTCTTGTCTTTAGCTCTTGGTGTCAGTTCTTCCTGAGTAACAATTAATGTTTTTGGTGTATCAAGCAAATTTGAGATTGCTTGATTAGATACTGGAATCTCTAGACCTGCTTTTTTAACCTTATCTCGAAGAATACTAGCTCCCATAGCAGAGCTTCCCATACCAGCATCGCAGGCGAAAATGATTTTTTCCACTGAGTCTGTCGAAACAACTGCATCAACAGAAGTTGATACTAACTGACCTTTAGACTGAGCCTTAGCTGCTTGGGTAGCCGCCTGAGCAGCTTCGAGCGAATCCTCAGTTGACTTGTCTGCATGAAGAATAAGGGCTGCTACAAGGAAAGAAACAACTGCTGCCACTAAAACACCTAGAAGAACATTTAGATGGGGCCAAACGCCTTTTGGCGCCGTAGCCATAATCGCAATAATAGAACCTGGTGAAGCTGGAGATTTAAGACCAGCGTCTAAGAGTTGAAAAGTAAAAGTTCCAGAGATACCTCCTGCCATAGCAGCTAAAAATAGAGTAGGCTTCATCATAACATAAGGAAAGTAAATTTCATGAATCCCTCCGAAGAAATGAATAAGCATTGCCCCCCAAGAAGAAGATTTAGCAGAACCTTTACCGAATACAGCATAAGCTAATAGAATTCCCAGGCCTGGTCCAGGATTAGCTTCCAATAGGAAGAGAATTGACTTACCAGCTTGAGCTACCTGTTCTACTCCCAGAGGAGTAAAAATGCCATGATTGAGGGCATTATTGAGGAAAAGGACTTTAGCCGGTTCGATGATAATATTAGCTATAGGAAGGAGGCGAGCATTAACAATA
Organism: Streptococcus sp. 339; assembly: GCF_013277285.1. Taxonomy (NCBI): domain Bacteria; kingdom Bacillati; phylum Bacillota; class Bacilli; order Lactobacillales; family Streptococcaceae; genus Streptococcus; species Streptococcus sp. 339. The sequence goes on from NZ_VMMR01000061.1 coordinate 29,197, forward strand.
GCCTCAACACCATTCCCAACAGCTCCAGTAAGAGTCGATACGACTGGACCGATTGCGTAGAAAGCCAAAAGCAATAATGCAAAACCAACGAGACCAGCTGAGAAATTATTAACTAACATTTCAAATCCGGGACGAATTTTTTCCTGGAACTTTTCATCAAATTTCTTGATAGTCCATCCTCCCAGTGAGCCCATTACCATAGCTCCGATAAACATAGGAACACTAGAACCTGTGATTGCACCAACAGTAGCAATAGCTCCTACAACGGCACCACGTTGACCATGGATCATATATCCACCTGTGTAACCAATCAGGATTGGCAATAAATACGTTAACATAGGACCAACAACAGTAGCTAACTGTTCATTTGGCAGATAGCCATCAGCGATAAAGAGGGCAGTCAACACTCCCCAAGCAATAAATGCTCCAATATTGGGCATAACCATATTTGAAAGCGATGTCCCTAGTTTTTGAACTCTGACTTTCAATGATACTTTTTCTTCCATTAGGATCATCCTCCTTTTCTTAAAACTAGTATATACAAAGTTAAAAACCTTTAAAACTAAAGTTTTGTCACAGATTTTGTGCCAAAACTTTACTTTTGACGAGGCTGGGCAAAAAGGCTTAAAAATGATAAAACGCATCATATCAGGTGTACAAAACCTTAATATGATGCGTTTTATCATGGAAAGATTTACTGAATTTTCTCTTCAAATTGAGTTTTTGCCCAGCTTCCTCTTTTTATAGTAGTTTGAAATAAGATACGAACAAATCAATTGGAAAATTCAAATTAATTTCTAGAAATATTTTAGTATTCCTGTGTACTGTTCTAAATTCAATCTGCTATAATTATTGAAAAGTAAACCCCTATCATCATTTGTAACATAAAAAATAGGCTGTAAAACCTTATAGGATAAACCTATGGCTTTACGCCCGTATATTCATAGATTCTATTCTACCGTTACTGATTTAGCAAGGTTACGTGGTTTGTCCACATCAAGACCACGGTGGAGGGTTGCAAAGTAAGCGACCAATTGTGTTGGTACGACCATTGAAATTGGTGAGAGGTAAGGGTGTACAGTCGTAAGGACGATATCGTCTGTCTCTTTAGCAACATTTTCTTCTGCGATAGTGAGGACTTTTGCACCACGGGCTGCCACCTCTTGGATATTTCCACGAGTGTGGTTGGCAAGGACTGGATCTGACAAGAGAGTCAAAACAGGTGTTCCTTCTTCAATCAAGGCAATAGTTCCGTGCTTAAGTTCTCCTGCCGCAAAGCCTTCACACTGGATGTAAGAAATCTCTTTAAGTTTGAGACTTGCTTCCATGGCTACGTAGTAATCTTGACCACGTCCGATGTAAAAGGCGTTACGAGTTGTTTCAAGTAGCTCACGAACCTTGACTTCAATGGTTTCTTTCTCTGAAAGAGTTGATTCGATAGACTGAGCTACGATTGACAACTCATGAACTAAATCAAAGGCTTGCGCTTTGGCATTGCCATTTGCTTCTCCGACTGCTTTTGCAAGGAAGGCAAGGGCTGCAATTTGCGCTGTATAGGCCTTGGTTGATGCCACGGCAATTTCAGGACCTGCATGAAGGAGCATGGTATGGTTGGCTTCACGAGAAAGAGTTGAACCTGGGACGTTTGTCACTGTCAAGCTTGGGATTCCCATTTCATTAGCCTTGACCAAAACCTGACGGCTATCTGCTGTTTCACCAGACTGGCTGATAAAGATGAAGAGTGGTTTCTTGCTGAGAAGTGGCATACCGTAACCCCACTCAGATGAAATTCCAAGTTCAACTGGTGTATCTGTCAATTCTTCCAGCATCTTCTTAGAAGCAAATCCTGCGTGGTAAGATGTCCCAGCTGCAAGGATGTAAATGCGGTCTGCATCTTGAACAGCCTTAATGATAGCTGGATCTACCACTACTTGACCAGCTTCATCTGTGTAGGCTTGAATGAGTTTACGCATAACAGTTGGTTGCTCATCAATTTCCTTAAGCATGTAGTAAGGGTAAGTTCCCTTACCGATATCTGACAAGTCAAGCTCAGCAGTGTAACTAGCACGCTCACGACTATTTCCATCATAGTCTTGAACTTCCACACTATCAGCCTTAACGATTACCAATTCTTGGTCATGAATTTCCATGTATTGGTTGGTCTCACGAATCATAGCCATAGCATCTGAGCAGACCATGTTATATCCCTCTCCAAGACCAATCAAAAGTGGTGATTTATTTTTAGCCACGTAGATGACTTCAGGATCTTGTGAGTCAACCAAGGCAAAGGCATATGAACCACGGATAATATGAAGAGCTTTTTTGAAGGCTTCAAGAACAGAAAGACCTTCTTCTTCCGCAAATTTTCCAATCAAGTGAACAGCGATTTCCGTATCTGTTTGCCCCTTAAAGTGGTGACCTGCAAGGTATTCTTCCTTGATTTCAAGGTAGTTCTCAATCACCCCGTTGTGAACCAAAACAAAACGTTCAGTCTCAGAGCGATGTGGGTGAGCATTGTCCTCAGTTGGTTTCCCATGAGTTGCCCAACGAGTATGTCCAATACCAGTTGTTCCCTCAACACCAGCTGTCTTAGCGGACAATTCTGCAATACGGCCTACAGCTTTTACTAGGTGATTTTCAGCACCACTTAGGACAAAAATTCCCGCAGAATCATAGCCACGGTATTCGAGCTTTTCAAGCCCTTGAATCAAAATATCAGTTGCATTTGTGTTTCCAACAACACCAACAATTCCACACATAGTATATACGACACAGGCAAGCTGTGCTTTCTCCTTAAAATTGGTATAGTCTAATTCCTCTTTTATAGAATCAGCAAAAACAGTATATACTTGTTTCTTTCACTTGTCAAGAGCAAAAATTGATATAGTTCAAATTAACTTCTTGTGAACAAAAAACTCTGACCAATTAGGATGATCAGTCAGAGTCCTTTTTAAAATCCATTATTATCGCTTAATTCTTTGAACCAGTGCCCTGATTTTTTCAGACGACGTTCTTGCGTTTCCAAGTCTAATTCGACCAAGCCATAGCGATTTTTATAGCTATTGAGCCATGACCAGCAATCAATAAAGGTCCAAATCAAGTAGCCCTTACAATTGGCTCCGTCTTCAATGGCACGGTGAAGTTCACGAAGATGACCTTTTACAAAGTCAATACGGTAATCATCTTGAATCATTCCATTCTCACGAAATTTTTCTTCCCCTTCAACACCCATACCATTCTCAGTCAACATCCACTCGATATTACCATAATTTTCCTTGATATTTTGGGCGATGTCATAAATCCCTTGCTCATAAATCTCCCAGCCACGATGAGGATTGATTTTACGTCCAGGCATCACATAAGGCTCGTAAAAATGTTCTGGTAAGAGTGGACTCTCTGGATGCTTAGCAAATCGAGGTGCCATAACACGCAAAGGTTGATAGTAGTTGACACCAAGGAAGTCCACTGTATTTTCACGAATGAGCTCCAACTCTTCCTCCGTAGTATCAGGCAAGAGACCGTGTTCATGCAAGATTTCTACCAACTCCTGTGGATAAGTCCCCAAAACAGACGGATCTAAGAAAGATTGGGCCTGAAAGAGATCCGCAATACGAGCAGCCTTGACATCAGCAGGATGATGGCTACGTGGATAAGCCGGTGTCAAGTTGAGGACAATCCCAATCTTGGAATCTGGTAAAAGTTCATGACAAGCCTTAACCGCCCGACTGCTAGCCAATTGTGTATGATAAGCTACTTTAACGGCTGCCTCTGCATCCACCTTATGTGGATAATGGGCATCGTAAAAATAGCCAAACTCTACAGGAACGATGGGCTCGTTAAAGGTAATCCATTGATCCACTAAATCTCCATAAGTCTCAAAACAAAAACGAACATAGTCTTCATAGGCTGAGACAGTCGCCTTATTTTCCCAACCATCACCAGCTTCTTGAAGGGCAAAAGGCAAATCAAAATGATAAAGATTGACTAAAAGACGAATCCCTTTAGCCTTAATAGCCTCAAAGACCTTACGGTAAAAATCTACACCTTGAGGGTTGACTTTTCCACACCCTTGTGGAAAAATCCGTGACCACTGAATAGAAGTCCGAAAGGCCGTGTGACCAGTTTCTAACAGTAGCTCAATATCCTTTTCCCAATTTTCATAAAAGGTCGATGTCTTATCTGGACCAATCCCATTATAGTAACGATTTGGCTCCACTTGGAACCAGTAATCCCAGAGATTATCTCCCTTACCGTCACCAGCTATACATCCTTCCGTTTGTGGTCCAGAAGTAGAGGATCCCCAGACAAAATCCTTTGGAAATCTTAGCATACATTTACCTCTTTATCTACTCATTTTTCCCATTATACAGAAAAAACAAGGCAAAAACTAGTTACATTTTTTCCTTGTTTTTCTTCTGATTATAGTTTTTATTTCTTGCTGAGGATTTCAAGCGTTTCAAGCACGTTATCTGCATGAACTTCGATGGTATCACCAGTCGCTTTAATCTTAACTTCTACGATGCCATCGGCCGCTTTCTTCCCAACAGTAATACGGATTGGCAATCCAATCAAGTCGCTATCGCTGAATTTAACACCAACACGTTCGTTACGGTCATCTGTCAAGACTTCATAACCAGCTCCCATCAAGCTTGCTTCAAGCTTTTCTGTCAAGGCTTGCGCTTCTTCGTCCTTGACATTAACAGTAATCAAGTGTACATCAAATGGTGCCAATTCTTTAGGGAAATTGATTCCCCAAGCGTAACGGTATTCACCTTTTGGTGTTTTGTTAACAAAGAGGCGAGCGTGTTGCTCCATCACCGCTGAAAGGAGACGGCTGACACCGATACCGTAACATCCCATGATAATTGGCACAGCACGACCATTTTCATCCAAAACATCTGCTCCCATGCTTGCTGAATAGCGAGTGCCGAGTTTGAAGATGTGACCAATTTCGATACCACGCGCAAAGTTAAGGACACCTTGTCCGTCTGGTGAAATCTCACCCTCACGCACTTCACGAATATCCACATATTCTGCTGTGAAGTCACGACCTGGGTTCACACCAGTCAAGTGGTAGCCATCTTCGTTAGCACCGACAACTGCATTGCGAACATCTTGCACCTTACGGTCTGCAATGATTTTAACATTCTCTGGCAAACCAACTGGTCCAAGTGAACCAAATCCTGCTTGAACAACATTTGCCACTTCTTCTTCACTAGCAACGTCAAAGAAATCTGCTCCCAAGTGGTTTTTCAACTTGACTTCGTTGAGTTGGTCATTTCCAACTAGAAGGGCTGCAACAAGCTCACCATCTGCCATGTAGAAGAGGGTTTTGATTGTTTGTTCTTCTGGAACGTTAAGGAAGGCTGCAACTTCATCAATTGATTTAACATCTGGTGTTGCAACACGAGTCACTTCTTCTTCAGCGACAACACGGTTGCTTGGTTTGTACTCGTTTGTTGCCATTTCCAAGTTAGCAGCATAGCTAGACTCACTTGAGTAAGCAATGGTATCTTCACCAGAGACCATCCATTTGAGCAATTCTGCCTTGATTTCTTCTTGTACTTCTGCAGGAATTTCGTCAAATGAGGCAACCGACTTGTCCAAGACAACCCAGCGGTCAAGATCTGTACGAGCAGGTGTAATCGCCATAAATTCTTGGCTGTCCTTACCACCCATGGCTCCACCGTCACCAATAATAGCCTTGAAGTCTAAACCACTACGAGTAAAAATACGCTCATAAGCAGCCTTATACTCATCGTAAACACTGTCCAAGCTATCATAGTTAGCGTGGAAACTGTAAGCATCCTTCATGATAAACTCACGTGTACGGAGAAGTCCATTACGTGGGCGTTTTTCATCACGATACTTAGGCTGGATTTGGTAAAGGTTGAGTGGCAATTGCTTGTAAGACTTAACAGAATCACGGACAATAGCTGTAAAGGTTTCTTCGTGAGTTGGACCTAGGATAAAGTCTGATTTTTCACGGTTTTTTAGTTTGTAAAGGTCCTCACCATAAGTTTCGTAACGACCTGATTCGCGCCACAATTCTGCACTGAGGAGGGCAGGAGCCAACATCTCAACGGCACCAATCTTGTCGAATTCTTGGCGCATGATGTTTTTAGCTTTTTCAATCACACGATTGGCAAGTGGTAGGTAAGAATAAACACCTGCTGAAACTTGGCGAACATAACCAGCCCGCAACATAAGAGCATGGCTGATAACTTGAGCATCGCTTGGCATTTCGCGAAGCGTTGGGATAGGCATTTTACTTTGTTTCATAATATTCCTCGATTATCTAAAAAAGAGTCGCATAATGTCATTCCAAGTCACAGCAATCATCAAGACAACCATGATGACCACTCCGGCCAAGGTGACATAGGTTTCAATTTCTTGTTTCAATGGTTTGCGGCGGATAGCTTCTAGGATATTGAGCACAATCTTACCACCATCCAGAGCTGGAATCGGAATAAGATTAAAAATCCCGATATTGATGGAAATCATTGCTAAGAAGTACAAGACATTCTCAATTCCATTTTTAGCAGCATCACTACTTGCCTTAAAGATGGCAACAGGTCCACCCAACTTGTTCAAATCCGGTTGGAAAATCAGATTTTTCAGTGCTGATAAAATTCGTAGGGCCGAGTCAGCAGCAGTTGTAAAACCACCTACAAACATGGATAGAAAGTCCGACTTAATTCCCGGTTGAACACCTAGAAGGTAACGGCCTTGACTTTCTTCCGGAGTAACAGTGACTTGTTTGTCACTCCCATTTTCAGAAATAGTCACATCCAAGGTCGGGGCCGTCTTATCTTTGGTTTCTGATTCCACAGCCTGAATCAAACTTTCCCAGTTGCTAATCTCATGTGAGCCAATCTTGGTAATCTGAGCCGTTTCTGGCACTCCTACCTTAGCCAAAGCCCCCTGGGGCATAACATGGAACTGATTGGTATCAACATCTCTGACACCACCCTGCATGAAGATTAAAATCCAGAAAACAACGACACCTAAGATAAAGTTGTTCATAGGACCTGCAAAATTAGTAATGAGTTTACCCCAGATAGTTGCATTTTGATATTGAACATCCAAGGGTGCAATCCGAACCTCAGTTCCATCTGCTTCCACAACCGTTGCATCGTGATCCACTGCAAATGTTTTTTCTTCTTCCAGAACCAATCCTTTGATAAAGAGCTTGTCTTCAAAATCAAACTGGGTCACCTGCATAGGGAGGGCTGTTTGATCCAATTTTTTACCTGAGAGATTGATGCGTTTAACCTTACCATCATCAGCAAGTGTCAAACTAACAGGCGTTCCTGTCTTGATTTCAGTTGTATCATCACCCCAACCGGCCATGCGGACATAGCCACCCAGAGGCAAGATTCGAATGGTATAGGCCGTTCCATCCTTGCCAATGTGAGCAAAAATTTTAGGTCCCATACCGATGGCAAATTCACGTACTAAAATCCCTGATTTCTTGGCAAAGTAGAAGTGCCCGAACTCGTGCACCACTACAATAATCCCGAAAACCAGAATAAAGGTTAAAATTCCGAGCATAGCGTTTCCTCCGTCTTTTGATTAAAAGAGTCCAAATAAGTGCATGATTGGAAATACAAGCAACATACTATCGAAACGATCCAAAACACCACCATGTCCAGGGATAAATTTCCCAGAATCCTTAACACCAAAATGACGTTTGATCGAACTTTCTAGTAAATCACCAAATTGTCCAGCAATACTAAAGAAAATAGCAAAGACTGACATCTTGTAAATTCCATATGGAAGAGCAACTGTACTGTCAACTATCATAAAGATAATGGTTACTAAAATCGCTCCTAAAATACCACCCAAGGCACCCTCAAGGGTTTTATTAGGCGATACCCTTGGTGCTAACTTTCGTTTCCCATAGTTCATCCCAACAAGATAGGCACCACTGTCTGTCGCCCAGACGATACACAAGGCCAAAAGCGCCTTATCTAAACCTGCAACACGAGCATCTAGTAAAGCATTAAATCCAAAGCCCACGTAGAAGCTCATAGCAAGAGGGAAAACCGCATCCTCAATCGTATAAGACTTGCTAAACACAGTCGTTCCTAACATGATTGAAATCAAAACACTATAGGCAACCACATTCCCATCAACTGGCAAAAAAGTCAGGTAATTCTCCAAGGGAATGGTCAAGGCAAAGGTTGCAAAGAGGGTCAAGAGGCCCTCCATAGTCATGGTCTCTAGACCTCTCATCCTCAAAAGTTCATGCATGGCTAGCATGGCTATGATTCCGATTGCTATCTGAAGCAAGAGTCCCCCAATCATCAAAATCGGTAGGAAAATAGCCAGTGCAATCCCTGCAAACAAGGTTCTTTTCTGTAAATCCTGTGTCATATTTCCTCCTAAACTCCTCCAAATCGGCGATGACGACGATTGTAGGCAAGAATGGCTTCCTGCAAGGCCGCCTCGTCAAAATCAGGCCACAAGGTATCTGTAAAATAGAGTTCACTATAGGCCCCCTGCCATGGTAGGAAATTACTCAAACGCAATTCTCCACTGGTACGGATAATCAAGTCTGGGTCTCGTAAGTCCTTAGGTAAATGCTGGGTAAAAAGATAATTACCAATCAACTCCTCTGTGATGTCACCTGGGTTGATTTTGGCATCTAAAACATCCTGAGAAATCAACTTAAGAGCCTGTGTAATCTCAGCACGTCCACCATAGTTAAGAGCAAAATTAAGAATCAAACCTGTGTTGTTCTTAGTCAATTCCTCAGCCTTGGTCAGAGCTTCAAAGGTTTGCTTAGGCAGGCGGTCCGTTTCTCCGATCATTTGAATCTTAACATTATTCGCATGCAGTTCCGGGACATAATTATCATAAAACTCTACTGGCAAGTTCATGATAAACTTGACTTCCTGATCTGGACGGGTCCAGTTTTCTGTAGAAAAAGCATAGACCGTAATAACCTTAACGCCTAGTTTGTTAGCTGCCTTGGTCACAGTTTGCAATGCTTCCATGCCCGCCTTATGTCCAAAAACTCGCGGTTGCATACGTTTTTTAGCCCAACGGCCATTGCCATCCATGATGATGCCGATATGAGCAGGAACCTGTGTCGGAACCTCTACTTCCACAGCCTTATCTTTCTTAAACAATCCAAACATGATCTTATTCCTATTCAAAAATCTATCGTTTCATTATACCATATTTCCCTATTTTCTTCTATCACTAAGCTATTTATACTCTTCGAAAATCTCTTCAAACCACGTCAGCTCTATCTGCAACCTCAAAACAGTGTTTTGAGCAACCTGCGGTTAGCTTCCTAGTTTACACTTTGATTTTCATTGAGTATTATTATCAGGCACCAAGCCCTTTTTTCAAAAAAATAAGCCGCCTGATTTGGCGACTTTATTTTTTATAGGGAGATTATTATGAAAAAGTTTTAGGAGTTTAAGTTAAGGTCTTCTTAACTTATGAACTTAGTATACACTTCCTAGCTTAAAGTTTCCTTAAGTATTTTTAAAAATCAAATTTTTCCATTTCTCCTGCCAATTTTTCTTGGATAGACGTGTTCGATAAAATTCCATTCGGTCTTCATTCTCTAAAAAATGAGGAGTTGGACGAACTTGAAAATTCAAAATATCCTCCAAAGCGTATGGAGTAAAGAGTTCCAAAACGGATTCTTCATTCAAGCGTAATCCAACAGCCGTACATCGTTCTGGATACTTACTCATAGCATCACGGGAACTGGTATAGGGAGCAGTATGAGGGCTGTGCTGGTGCATATAGACTTGATTTTTCAATTCCCACTGGTACTGAGGAAAGTCCTCTCTCAGCTTTTTCTCTAGGGACAAGGTTTCCTCATAAGAAATATCTGGATCAAAGAAAATCACATCTACATCTGTTTCACAGTCAAAAGGGGATTTGTCTGACAAGAGATTCCAGATAAAATTTCTGACAGAACCTGCTGCCAACCAGGAATCTTTCAGACCAAGGTTTCGGATGATAGTCAGAATAGCCATCATATCCAGATTTTCTCTGAAAGCTTCCAGAATTTCTTGCTTATTTTTCATTGTACTCATACCCCAAATGCTCATATGCCTTAGCAGTCGCCACTCGTCCAGACCGTGTCCGCATGATAAAACCTTTCTGGATTAGGTAAGGTTCGTACATATCCTCAACCGTCTCACGCTCTTCTGCTATGTTAACAGAAAGAGTTCCTAGACCAACAGGGCCACCACCGTACATCTCAATCATGGTCCGAAGGATTTTTTGGTCCACATAGTCCAAACCTTCATGGTCAACATCCAGCATGGTCAAAGCCTTATCGGTAATAAGATCATCGATCACCCCATTCCCCATTATCTGGGCAAAATCGCGCACGCGCTTGAGGAGACGATTGGCAATACGAGGGGTCCCACGGCTACGTAGGGCTAACTCAGACGCTGCCTCATGAGTAATTTCCATCTCAAAAATATCTGCCGTCCGCTCAACAATTTCCGTCAAGTCAGCATGAGCATAATACTCCATATGACCTGTAATCCCAAAACGTGCCCGTAGCGGATTTGAGAGCATACCAGCCCGAGTCGTCGCACCAATCAAGGTAAAAGGTGGCAACTCCAAATGAACACTGCGACTGCCTTCACCAGCACCAATCATGATATCAATGTAGAAGTCCTCCATGGCACTATAAAGCACCTCTTCCACAGACATGGGCAAGCGATGAATCTCATCAATAAAAAGGACATCCCCAGGCTCTAAGTCATTCAAAATCGCTACTAGATCACCGGCTTTTTCAATGACAGGCCCAGACGTCTGCTTGAGATTGACACCCAGTTCGTTGGCAATAACAAAGGCCATGGTCGTTTTCCCCAAGCCTGGAGGTCCAAATAAAAGGACATGATCCAGCGCTTCATCCCGCATTTTGGCAGCTTCGATAAAGATTTGGAGCTGATCCTTGACCTTATCCTGCCCGATATATTCACGTAAATACTGAGGACGGAGTGTGCGTTCTACTAACTCCTCATCCCCCATTATCTCATTGTCTAAAATTCTACTCATGGCTCTATTATATCAAAAAACCAAGCCACAAACAAAAAAGCCACCCGATTGGGTGACTCCCGAGTTTAGCACTTATGTGGTATAATATTGTTCGGCACTGCTACACCGCCTACGAAAGGAGGTGAATTAGCCCATGATGGAATTAGTACTCAAAACTATCATCGGACCAATTGTGGTCGGTGTCGTTCTTCGATTAGTCGATAAATGGCTAAACAAGGACAAATAGTGTCAAAAAAGACCCCCTAGCTTATTTGGACGTGAGCTTGGGGTCTTTTCTAGCCTATGATATAGAACTAGTACTCAATTCCTCTTTATTATCCCATAGTTCACAAAATTTGTCAAAGGTTTATATCCTCATCCATTCAGCTTCTCCAACTTTAGAATCTGTCCAATAAAGTTTATAAGATTTAGAGAAAGCTATTGAAAAATGATATTTAGAAAACTTCCGAAAAGCCTGAAATAGAGCCAAAAAACTCCACCTGATTGGGTGGAGTTAAGGGAGATTATTATGAAAAAGAAAAGTTTAGGATTTTATTAAATAAAGTTAGGAGGTCTTTATTTAATAACTATATGATACAAGACGAAGCTTAAAACTAGCTTAACTTTTTCTCAGATTCTACCATTTTGCAGAAAATCACTATCACTATCACCTCACAAAAAGCCACCTGATTAGGTGACTTCATTAGGAGATTATGATAAAAAAAAGTTTTAGGATTTCATTAAATAAAGTTAGGAGGTCTTTATTTAATGACTATATAATACTAGACCATCCTTAAACTTTGCTTAAGAAAAAACAAGTTTTGTTATTTTTCTCGATTCGCCCAAGTCATCCCTATACAATTATAGGTGGATAAGATTTCAAAGCCCATAGAACGATAAAATCCCACGTTTTTTTCTGTCTCTTCTGTCACCAGCTGGACTTGATAAGCATCTTTGTAATCTTTTAAGGCCTCTTTCATTAGGGCACTACCAATCCCTTGACGCTGATAGATTGGTAAAACAATCAAATCCTGTACAAAAACTGATGAGAATCCATCTCCTACCAAACGAATCAAGCCCACCACAGCATCACCATCAAGTGCCAGATAAATTACTAATGAATGCGATAAGGCCTGCTCCAGCATCTCTGGTTGATGGGTATAATTTGTCCAACCGACAGCCTGATAGAGATGCAAAACATCCTCTAGCTTGACAATTTCTTGCTTTTTAATAGTAATCATCTCAACACCTCTTAAAGTTCTCTCAAGCTCTTGTACTGCTGTCCATTTTTATCAAAATTTTCAGGACGCAGCCATGTTTCCAAACGATCTTTGACTTGAGGCCAGTCCTTATCAATCATAGACAACCAATCCGTATCCCTCGTCCGTCCCTTATAAACCACCGCCTGGCGGAAGGTTCCTTCATAGACAAATCCCAAACGCTCCGCAACTCGTCTGGATGGCAGGTTAAGAGCATCGCATTTCCACTCATAGCGACGATAGTTTAGCTCCTCAAAAATATAGCGAGCTAGGAGATACTGAGCCTCAGTTCCTATCCGTGTACCCCTTAGCTCTGGAGAAAAAGTGACTGCTCCGACTTCTATTACTCGGTTATTCTGGTCAATGCGCATGAGAGAAAAAGTTCCCAAAGCCTTACCAGTCGCCTTGTCTATGATTGCATAGTAAAAACGGTCCTTACGAGCCAACATCTGATTTAAAAGGCTAACCAGCTCCCCCATATCTGCTACTGGCTCCTGAAAAAGATAGGTCCACATCTCCCGAGGAGTATCCGGGCCATAAACAGCTAGCAAATCCTCCGCATGTTTTTCTACCGAGAGAGCCTCTATCCTAGCATAACGCCCTTCTAAGAAATCAATAGAAGGCAGTGCACCGGGTGTATAACCTTCCATTGACTCACCAATCATCTGACCATATTCATTTACTGGCATAGCTTTCTCCTTGTTTCACTTTTCAAACTTTTTACTCAACTCTATTTGAATTGTCCTATCTGCTAATTTCAAGTTTTTTATCAATTTCATTTAACAATTTTTCTGCATCTTCTTTATTTAAAACATTTTCTCGTGCTACATAGTTTCTACAAATATTCAGGGCCGCAATTTGGTCTGCTTTATCCAAAGATTCAAACATAATTCTCACTGAGTTACTAGCAATAACTCCTCGTTTATCATCCGAATTTTGAAGAAAGTTAAGTAGAACACTTAAATTATTCTGACGACACGATTCGTACAAATCAATATATTCACCGTATTTTTTCGATTCAGAATCAGTAAGTTTATCTACAACTTTTACCTGCGAATAAAAATAGATTATTTCCCTATTTTGAATAATATAATTTATTTTTCTGATATATTTTAATCCCTCTATTAAGAGCCAAATAAAATAGATTATCAGAATACCAAACAGTGGTAGCCACATGATACCAACACTGGATTGAATACGAGGATAAGTTTCATTAAAAGAAACTATTAAATTTTTGGCTCCAAAATAATGAATAATGGATAACAAATTTGTCACTATTAATAGAGTTGCAAAAGATTTTGTAAATAAAAATTGATACACTTCAGACTGTGTCCTTATAATTTCATTTGGAGATATTCCAAAAATATTGCTTGATTTATCATTTGAAAAACTAAAGAAAGTAATAAAAACTGCAAAGAGAGTGTCTAAAGTGAGTGTCAAATTTAAACTTTCCTTGTCCCAAAGACAATTTTTAAAATAATATGCACCCACTATTGACATTACTAATACTATAACTGACACTACAATAATAGAAATCTTAAATAATAAAATTTCACACTTCCTGCTATCGTTCACTAATCTATTCATTCTGACCTATTCTAAAAGTAACTCTAAAGTTCATACTCTAGAGTTACTTCTTTTTATTTCACAACAATGTTAACTAATTTAGTTGGCTTCAATAGTCCAGTGGACTATTGAAGGTGGCAGATAGAGCTAATAAACTCGTTATTTAACGACGATATTAACGAGTTTATTCGGTACCGCAATTACTTTCACGATGTCCTTACCGTCAATTTCTGCTTTGACTTTTTCATCCGCTAGAGCAATTTCTTGCAATTCTTCGCGTGATAGGTCTTTAGCAACCATGACTTTAGCACGGACTTTTCCTTTGATTTGAACAACGATTTCGATTTCGTCTTCAACCAATTTGCTTTCGTCCCATGTTGGCCAAGCCACGTAAGAGATAGATTCACCTGTTGCTGCAACAGTTTGCCAGAGTTCTTCTGCCAAGTGAGGTGCAAATGGTGCAATCAACTGAACGAAGCCTTTGGCGTAGTCTACATAAAGTTTTTCTTCCTTGTTAGCCGCGTTGACAAAGACCATAAGTTGGGCAATAGCTGTGTTGAATTTGAGAGACTCAATTTGCTCAGTAACAGCTTTGACTGTTTCGTTGTAAACCTTGTCAAGAGCACCATTGTTTTCCGCAAGGATTTCTTTACTTGTAATCAAACGGTAAACTCGGTCAAGGAACTTACGGCTTCCTTCCAAACCTTCTTCTGACCAAGCAATCGAAGCATCGAGTGGTCCCATAAACATTTCATAAACACGAAGGGTATCGGCACCGTATTGTTCCACCACATCGTCTGGGTTAACAACGTTCTTGAGCGATTTAGACATCTTGGCTGGTGCTTGCTCCAACTCTTCCCCCGTTTCTACATGGAAGAAAGAACCGTCACGTTTTTCAACCTTATCGGTTGCCACAAGAGCCCCACGGTGGTCACGGTAGCTTGTTCCCAAAATCATTCCTTGGTTAAAGAGTTTTTGGAATGGTTCCTTAGTCGGAACAACACCGAGGTCATAGAGGAATTTATGCCAGAAACGAGCATAAAGCAAGTGAAGTACAGCATGTTCCGCACCACCCACGTAGATATCTACTGGCAACCATTGTTTGAGGAGGTCCTCATCAGCCAATTTCTCAGTATTGTGCGGGTCAATATAGCGGAGGTAGTACCAGCTTGAACCAGCCCATTGTGGCATGGTGTTAGTTTCACGACGACCTTTGACACCATCTTCACGAGTCACTTCAAGCCAATCTGTCAAGTTAGCTAGTGGACTTTCACCAGTACCTGAAGGACGGATATCCTTGGTTACAGGCAAGACAAGCGGCAATTCAGTTTCAGGAACAGCTGTTGAAGTTCCATCTTCCCAATGAATGATTGGAATTGGCTCACCCCAGTAACGTTGACGGCTAAAGAGCCAGTCGCGGAGACGGTAGGTAACCTTCTCTTGTCCACAGTCTTTTTCTTCCAACCAAGCCACAATCTTGGCAATAGCGTCTTCTTTGTTGAGTCCATCTAGGAAGTCTGAATTGACATGAAGACCATCCTCTGTGTAGGCAGCTTCTTTAACGTTTCCACCTTCAAGTACTTCGACGATTGGAAGGTCAAATTGTTTGGCAAATTCCCAGTCACGTTGGTCGTGGGCAGGAACAGCCATAACGGCACCTGTTCCGTAACTAGCAAGAACGTAATCCGCAATCCAGATTGGAATTTCCTTACCATTGACAGGGTTGATGGCATAAGCACCAGTCCAAACACCAGTTTTTTCTTTGGCAAGGTCTGTACGAGCCAAGTCAGACTTGAGGCTGGCTTGGTGTTTATAGTCTGCTACTGCTTCTGCTTGCTCTGTACTTGTGATAGCATCTACTAATTCATGCTCAGGAGCCAAAACAGTGAAAGTCGCACCGAAAAGGGTATCAGGACGAGTGGTAAAGACAGTAAATTCCTTATCAGTTCCCCTAACCTTGAAGGTTACATTGGCACCAGTTGATTTACCGATCCAGTTGCGTTGCATGTCCTTGATAGACTCTGGCCAATCAAGTTCATCCAAGTCATTAAGCAAACGTTCTGCATAGGCAGTGATTTTAAGCATCCATTGACGCATCGGCTTACGGACAACTGGATAGCCTCCACGCTCAGAAGTTCCATCAGGAAGGACTTCTTCGTTGGCAATGGCTGTTCCTAGTTCCTCAACCCAGTTTACAGGCACTTCCGCTTCATAGGCCAAGCCTTTTTCGTAAAGCTTGGTGAAAATCCATTGAGTCCACTTGTAGTAGTTTGGATCGGTTGTATTGACTTCACGATCCCAGTCATAAGAAAATCCAAGCGCATTGATTTGGCGTTTGAAATTAGCAATGTTCTCAGCTGTAAATTCTGCTGGGTCATTACCAGTATCCATAGCATATTGCTCTGCAGGCAAACCAAAAGCATCCCAACCCATTGGGTGAAGGACATTGTAGCCTTGCGCACGTTTGTAGCGGCTGAGAATATCGGTTGCAGTATAACCTTCTGGGTGTCCTACGTGCAGACCCGCTCCAGATGGATAAGGGAACATATCAAGAGCATAAAACTTAGGTTTTGATGCATCTGTTCCAGTCTTAAATGTATGATGTTCTGCCCAGTAGCCCTGCCACTTAGGCTCAATTTCTTTATGATTGTAAAAACTCATGGTCTCTCTCCAATTTTGTGATGTTACTATTATACCATTTTTGAGAGAATTTGGTCTCGTTCTATTCTATACTTTTCTATTTTACCTTGCTCTAGAATTTTTAAACTGCTATACTTATAACAGAAAACCCTTCCAAGGAGGTAGCGGATGTCTCATTCCTTTAAAAAATCTCTCCAAAAAGAAATTCTCCATAGAAGCTCTATCGCAGCCTTTGTGACCTCTCTTTTACTACTCATTTTACTTTTTGGTTTTTCCTATTTTTTACAAAAGCAACAACTCTCTAAAGATACGAGACAGATTGTAAAACAGGTTCAAGAAATGAAAGAAGCCAATAATGAGCTCCTGACTACTATGAACCATAAAATGATTCCTGAATTTTTGGAGGGCAAACACACAGAGCGAGAAGTCTTTAGCTTATTTTACGAGACAAAAGCTAGATTGAAGCTTAGTTCTGACCTCATTATCCTAAACGATACAGGTGAATTACTATTTAGTACCAATCGAAATCATCAAGAAAGTATTTTATCACCCTACTATCTAAAACTGCTCATTCAAAATCCTTCTCAAGAAAAAGTGACAGAAAAAATTGCACTCTCTTCAGACAAGCAACATTACACACTCTTTATCAAACCACTACTTCAAAACCAACGAGTTAAGGCCTATACTATTGCTTTCGTAAATGAGAATGATTTCATCTCAAGCTTCCCAATGATCAATTCCAAATACATCATTACCGATAGCTTTGGAAATATGTTTTCCAACAATACAAATCAGTTTACTCGTTCCACTCTTGAAAAATTGGATGAAAAACTCCTACACTCTCGCACCCACTGGTATGCGAATGAACCGCTTATTGTTCAAAAAGAAAAAGTCGGTGCTATTTTTTCAATCTATACTTTTCAATCCTTCTTTCCCATTCCTAGCTTACTCGGTCTAGCCTCCGTCCTCACCTTATGTATATTCTTCCTCTACTTCTGGCAAGCGAGACGAATTGCTCATAAGATTGCCACACACAATGCTGTTCCTATTGAAAGTTTGGTTTATCAACTTCAAGAAATTCCCAAACAAGCAGAAAAAAGGCTTTCTCTACAAACAGGTGATGAGTTTGAATTTATGGCAGAAAAAATCAACAATATGTTGTACGAATTAGATCAACTTCATCAAAAAATGCTAACCATAGAAAAAGAAAAGTGGATTTTTGAAAGAAAAATGCTGGAAGCTCAGTTCAATCCTCATTTTCTCTACAACACACTTGAGACGATTAAAATCACTTCTTTAATGGATGCTGCTCTCACACAAGACCTAATTCAAAATCTCACGCGCATTCTTCGCTACAGTATCACCGATTTAGAAAAAGAAACAACCATTTGCCAAGATTTAAAGATTATAGAGGATTACCTGATGATTCATAAGATTCGTTTCGAGCACTTTTCCTATGATATTGTCTGCCCAGAAACTGTTGATAATCAGCCTATTCCTAAGCTTTTCTTGCTTCCTCTAGTAGAAAATGCTATAAAATATGGGATGCAATACCGTATTGATCTTCATATTGATATCCAAATTACCTTGGAAGCAGATTCTCTAACTTTTTTAGTCAAGGATAATGCTGGAGGACTCACCAAACAAGAGCGACTCGCTATTTTAGACTCTTTAGAAAGCCCTCATACCCAGCATGGCATCGTGAACAGCTACAAACGATTGAGTAATTTCTTTTCTGATGTCCAGCTAGATTTAGGAGTCAATCGCCAAGGAGAAACTTGGGTCAAATTTATAACGAAAGGACTAACTCATGTTTAAGCTCATTATCGTAGAAGACGAACACCTCATTCGAAAATGGCTAGAGATTGCCGTAGACTACTCTGCCTTGGGTATCCAAGTCGTAGGAACTGCCAGTCACGGTCAAGAGGGAATGAAACTCATCCAAGAAAAAGAACCTCATATTGTCTTAACAGACATCACAATGCCAATTATGGATGCTTTTATGATGTTTGAAGCCACTCGTACCCTCTCCTATGAAAAAGTTATCTTATCAGGTTATAACGATTTTCAAAACGCCAAAAAAGCCATGCAATATGGAGCAGTTGATTTCTTATCCAAGCCAATTGATACCAAGGAATTGACAGAATGTCTTCAAAACATTGTTTTGCGATTACAAGGTAGCACCTATCAAGAAACTCCTTTTTTAGAAGAATATCAAACTTTACTCACCTCTATCCAACAGGTTGATACACAAAACCAAATCATTCAACAAATTATTTCCTTTGTCCACAAGCATTATGCAGAGCATTTTACGATTGCGACTATTGCTGAAGCTTTAAACTATAGCGAAAGCTATCTATATAAAGTGATCAAAGAAGACTTCCCCATGACTCTAAATGAATATATCTTACAATATCGTCTGAAACAAGCTATAGATAAGATGGCTGAATCTCCCAACTCCCCTCTAAGCGACATCTCTGATCAAGTTGGATTTTCAGACTATAAATATTTTGCTAAAGTATTTAAAAAGTATCTCCATATTTCCCCAAAGGAATTGAAATCACTCGGAAGAATAGTAAAATAAGCTATTCTTCTTTTTGTAGAGAATTTTACTCTAATAGAATAGAATTGTCGGTTTTAAAAACGCTTACACTGTTTTAAAATAAACTTAAATAACACAACGGAGGTATCCATCATGAAAAAGAAATGGATGTATTATGCTGCTTGCGGACTAGCTCTTTTTGGTCTTGCTGCTTGTTCTTCTAATGAATCTGCCGATGGCGGTTCATCTGATAAAGGAGACGGCGGTTCGCTAGTCGTTTATTCACCAAACTCAGAGGGCTTAATCGGAGCAACTATTCCTGCCTTTGAAGAAAAATATGGTATCAAAGTAGAACTGATTCAAGCTGGTACTGGAGAACTTTTCAAAAAACTAGAGTCAGAAAAAGAAGCTCCTGTAGCCGATGTCATCTTTGGTGGTTCTTATACACAATATGCTACCCACGGAGAACTCTTTGAAAACTATACTTCAAAAGAAAATGATAATGTTATCAAAGAATATCAAAACACAACTGGCTACTCTACTCCTTATACACTAGATGGTAGTGTTTTAATCGTCAATCCTGATTTAACGAAAGGCATGAATATCGAAGGATATAGCGACCTTCTCAAACCTGAACTCAAAGGAAAAATTGCAACTGCTGACCCAGCAAACTCTTCTAGCGCCTTTGCTCAATTAACAAATATGCTACAAGCTCAAGGTGGTTACAAAGACGATAAAGCCTGGTCTTATGTAAAAGATCTCTTCACGCTTATTGATGGTAAAATCGGTTCAAGCTCATCTGGTGTCTATAAAGCAGTCGCTGACGGAGAAATGGCTGTTGGTCTCTCTTATGAAGATCCAGCAGTTAAACTCTTAAATGACGGAGCTAACATTAAGGTAGTCTATCCAAAAGAAGGAACCGTCTTCCTACCTGCTAGTGCTGCTATCGTTAAAAAAGCGAAAAACATGGAAAATGCCAAGAAATTTATCGATTTCATTATCTCTCAAGAAGTACAAGATACACTTGGTACAACCACTACTAACCGTCCTGTTCGTAAAAATGCTAAAACAAGCGAAAACATGAAACCAATTGACAAAATCAAAACACTCACTGAAGATTATGATTATGTCATCAAGAATAAATCAGATATTGTTAAGAAATACAACGAAGTCTTTACAGATATCCAATCTAAACAGTAAAAGAGGTTCACTATGAGTGAGATCAAAATTATTAACGCCAAAAAAATCTACCACGATGTCACTGTTATTGAGAATTTGAACATTACAATTCCAAAAGGAAGTCTCTTTACCCTTCTTGGACCTTCAGGATGTGGGAAAACGACCCTTCTTCGTATGATTGCAGGTTTCAACAGTATCGAAGGTGGAGAATTTTACTTCGATGATACAAAAATCAATAATATGGAACCCAGCAAACGCAATATCGGCATGGTTTTCCAAAACTACGCTATTTTCCCACATTTGACTGTCCGAGATAATGTCGCTTTTGGTCTCAAGCAAAAGAAGGTTCCAAAAGAAGAATTGATTCAACAGACCAACAAGTATCTTGAACTCATGCAAATTGCTCAATATGCGGATCGAAAGCCCGATAAACTCAGTGGTGGACAACAACAACGTGTCGCCTTGGCACGTGCCTTAGCTGTTAATCCAAGTGTTCTCCTCATGGACGAGCCACTTAGTAACCTAGATGCCAAACTTCGCTTGGATATGCGTCAAGCTATTCGAGAAATCCAACACGAAGTGGGAATTACAACTGTTTATGTGACCCACGACCAAGAAGAAGCTATGGCTATTTCAGACCAAATTGCTGTTATGAAAGACGGAGTTATCCAACAAATCGGTCGACCAAAAGAACTCTATCATAAACCAGCTAATGAGTTTGTAGCAACCTTTATCGGACGCACAAATATTATCCCTGCCACTCTTGAAAAACGGAGCGACGGCGCTTATATCGTCTTTTCAGATGGCTATGCTCTTCGAATGCCAGCCCTTGATCAGGCTGAAGCACAAGCTATTCATGTAAGCATTCGTCCTGAAGAGTTTATCAAAGATGAATCTGGAGATATTGAAGGAACTATTAGCGATAGCGTCTATCTTGGACTAAATACGGAGTACTTCATCGAGACAGGCTTTGCCTCAAAAATTCAAGTTAGCGAAGAATCAACTTTTGAAGAAGATCTACAAAAAGGCGATCGTATTCGTCTACGAATCAATACTCAAAAATTAAACGTCTTTTCTGCAGATGGTTCACAAAACCTGATAAAAGGAGTCAACCATGGAACGTAAAAAACTAAATATTTGGACAGCCTCCTCTTTCTTCATCTTTCTTACCTATCTTGTCTTTCTCGTTTATCCTATCGTTACCGTGCTCAAGCAAGCACTCATACATGAAGGACAATTCTCACTAGCTAATTTTGTCACTTTCTTTGGTAAAGCCTACTACTCTGAGACACTTGTCAACAGTTTCAAGGTTTCCATTACCGCTACTGTCACTTCCTTAGTTGTAGGAACCCTATTAGCTTATCTCTTCTCTATGTATGACTTCAAGGGGAAGAAATTTCTACAAATATTGATTATCATTGCTTCCATGTCAGCTCCTTTCGTGGGAGCCTACTCCTGGATTCTCTTGCTGGGACGAAATGGGGTCATTACTAAATTCCTGACAAATGCCCTTCATCTTCCAGCTATCGATATTTATGGATTCAAAGGAATTGTACTTGTCTTTACACTGCAACTATTCCCACTGGTATTTCTATACGTTGCTGGGACAATGAAGAGTATTGATAATTCTCTACTTGAAGCCGCTGAAAGCATGGGATCCTTCGGATTTAAGCGTATCGTAACGGTTGTTTTACCTCTCCTCGTTCCAACCTTACTAGCTGCTGCCTTGCTTGTATTTATGAGAGCATTCTCAGACTTTGGAACGCCTATGTTAATTGGTGAAGGATATCGGACTTTCCCGGTCTTGATTTATACCCAATTCATTAGCGAGGTTGGAGGAAATTCTACTTTCGCATCTGCTTTAGCAATTATGGCGATTATCATTGCCTTGGCAATTTTCCTTATCCAAAAACACATTGCAAATCGCTACAGTTTCAGCATGAATTCGCTCCATCCAATTGAGCCTAAAAAAACTACAAAAGGAAAAATGGCTGCCATTTATGCAACAGTCTACGGAATTATCTTTATCTCTGTTTTACCTCAAATCTACTTGATTTATACCTCTTTCCTAAAAACATCAGGTATGGTATTTGTTAAAGGCTATTCGCTAAACAGTTACAAGGTGGCTTTCAATCGTATGGGCTCTGCTATTTTCAATACCATTCGTATCCCTTTGATTGCCTTAGTTCTAGTTGTCCTATTCGCAACATTTATCTCCTACCTAGCCGTTAGAAAACGGAATTTGTTTACAAACTTAATTGACAGCCTCAGTATGGTTCCTTATATTGTACCAGGAACCGTTCTAGGGATTGCCTTCATTTCTTCCTTCAATACTGGCCTATTTGGAAGTGGATTTCTTATGATTACAGGGACAGCTTTCATCTTAATTATGTCCCTATCTGTCAGAAGATTACCGTATACTATTCGCTCATCTGTTGCTAGTTTGCAACAAATAGCCCCAAGTATTGAAGAAGCCGCGGAAAGCTTAGGAAGTAGTCGTCTCAATACCTTTGCCAAGATTACAACTCCAATGATGCTATCTGGTATTATTTCTGGAGCCATCCTATCTTGGGTCACAATGATTTCAGAACTCTCTACTTCTATCCTCCTCTACAATGTCAAAACAAGAACAATGACTGTAGCCATTTATACAGAGGTTCTCAGAGGAAATTACGGTGTAGCCGCAGCCTTGTCAACTATCCTCACTGTTCTAACAGTAGGTTCCTTGCTCTTGTTTATGAAAATCTCTAAAAGCAGTAGCATTACACTTTAGTTTTCCCTATCAAAAACAGCCGAAAGGACTAACCTCGGCTGTTTTTTCTTATCTTGATATTCCTATCAAATCCCTAGTTCATAGCAAGCAAGTCTAGACTGATTATACTCAATGAAAATC
>NZ_VMMR01000062.1:0-28874 GCF_013277285.1 Streptococcus sp. 339
GGGGTGAATAATTGGGGTTTAACTTACTATTCACTCAAATCATATTCATACTCAATTTGGCTGATATCACCAGCTGCGAAGGCTTCACGCGCTTGAACAAGCGCTTTTGGACGAAGGAAGGAACCAACATGATCTACTCGGAAAGGTGCGTGTGTATGTGTCATCTTTTTCTCCAATTCTATTTCTAAGGTAAAATTGCTAAAGCACGAACAGGCGAACCAGTCGCTTGATTCCAGTTAGGGAAACTGATACTAATCAGGGCACTTGTAGCAGGCACTTGATTTAGGTTGGCTAATACTTCTACCTGATAAATATCCTGCTCCAAGAGATAGTATTCATTGAGAAGCCCATGCTCAGCAGCAGGAATGCCTGCATCAGTGTCAAAAGTCTCATGACCGACGGCCTTGACCTGACGTTCATGAATCAAAAATTCTAAGGCTTCTCGGCTCCATCCAGGACTCTGTTGCACCCCATTTTCATCAAGATTACGCATAGCATCTTGATCAGGCCAACGTTTGGACCAGTCTGTCCGAAAAGCTACAAAAGACTCTGGCAGGATTTGTCCATGTTCCGCTTCAAAGTCCAAGATATCTTGCTTCGTCAAAATATAGTTTGGATTTTCAGCTACTGCTGCCGACTTATCGATAACAAAAAGAGGCAAAAGCAAGTCCTTGAGGTCAATCTCCTCCAACCAACGACCACCTTCAACAAAGTGAATCGGAGCATCAATGTGGGTACCGTACTGACCAACCACAGAAAACTGTTGCACATGGAATCCATCCTTCAAAGTGAATAAATCCTTCTTTTCCAAGGCTGGAAGAGCTGGGAAATGCGGGCTATTTTCATCAATACGATGGCTTAGATTGACCCATTTCTTTGATTTTAACGTTTCATAAAGCGATAATAAATCAGACATGACAGAACCTCCTTGATAGAAACATAGTTTCAAACTATATCAGTTGTAATAGATGCTTCTATTATACCAGCAAAGGATTCCCTAAACAAGCATTTATCGATTATATCGCATTACTCTTTTCTTGAGGTATATATAGTTTTAAACTATACCTTTCGACTGCCACACTATTTGTTACCTATGTTTAAAAATAAAGTTGACAATCTGTCAAAATCCATTATAATAATTACCATAAAAACAAAAAGAGGTTGACAATCTTGAAAAAATCATACACCTTAGTTCTTCCAGCTATCGGGGCTGCCTTGATTGCTGTGCTGGCTCAGATTACCCTTCCCCTTGGTCCTGTTCCCTTCACATTGCAAAATTTAGCGATTGGGCTAATTGCTACTATCTTTCGTCCTCGTGAAGCTCTTCTATCTGTAGGCCTCTACCTCCTTTTGGGTGGAATCGGTCTTCCTGTCTTTGCTGGGGGAAGTGCTGGTTTTCATGTCCTGGTCGGACCAAGTGCAGGCTACCTCTGGTTTGATTTGCTTTATGCCGGAGTGACCGCCTATCTGACCCATCCCAAAACCAGTCCCCCTAAAATTTTTCTGGCCAATCTACTAGGAGATAGTCTTGTTTTTGTCGGTGGCATCCTGGGACTACATCTCTCATCGGGTATGCCTCTAGCACAAGCTACTACAGTCGGTGTCCTACCATTTATACTCCCTGACCTTGGAAAACTAGTAGCCATCACCCTACTTAGCCAACCTATTTTTAGAAGTTTGAAAGGACAAGGCTATTTTCAACAATAATAAAAAGAGGCTGGAACAAAATTCCGACCCCAAATATAAAAAAACGAACAAAACTATTTTTCTGGTAATCAGAATTTTGTTTTGTTCGCTTTTTTATTCAATTATAGATTTGAATAGCTTAATAGTTAAGGTTTTAAAAATTGAAATCTTTTTATACACGATTGTTTAAAAAGTTATCGCTACATCATTTTCAGTAACATGATAACTAAGCTCCTTAACATTGATATCAGCCATTGCCCTCATCCAGGAAATTGCGGATGAAGTTTGGGGCTAATACTCTTCGAAAATCTCTTTAAACTTTGTCAGCGTCGCCTTGCCATACGCCAGTACTGCCTTCGGCTATCTTCCTTGTTTGCTTTTTGATTTTCATTAAGTATTACGTACCATCTCTCTAACATACCTAGTGAAAAGAGAAGCAGATAGAAATGGTGAACTGACTGAAAATAAATTGAGTTCATAGATTCCCCAGATCTCGGTAGAAAACAGATAGTCATGAAGGACTTTCCCCTCCTCTGCCGTTAACTCTACCCTTTCGTCCATGCTCTTCATATAAGACTTGATAAGAATGGCATTTAGAATATGTTTCTGTTTGTTTTGAGAATGGGCATGCTCTTGATACTCCCTGCGATACAAGTCCTCAAGCGGAGCTATATTCTTTGGATCCAAGACATCTATGATTTCTTTTCTCAACTCAGAATCTGTATCATACTGAAAACCTCTCGCCAGAAAGAGGATTTCCTCCACACTGGCAGATATGTTTTCTAGGGCAAATAAAAACTTTTCCACCGAAAGCTCACTCTGACCTGTTTCAAAGCGGGACAACATAGACGGCGAAAATTGTCCCCCGGTTGCTTGTCTCAGTGAGATATTTCTTGACTCTCGTAATTGTCTAAAGACTTTTCCAATCTGCTCCATAGACTTCCCCTTGATTCCGTATTTTCTTCATTTTATCATATTTTTCAGAAAATTCATCAAAAGCTTGCCAAATTGTCAGAGTTATGAGAAAATAGGGGATATTTATCATGTGGAGGGACTGTAATGAGAGAGGATATCAAAATCAATGACCGTGCTTTGGCCTTGCAAGATCAAATTATCGAAAAACTAGAGAAGGTTTTTGATACAGATGTGGAATTGGATGTGTACAATCTAGGGCTGATCTATGAAATCAATCTGGACGAAACAGGTCTCTGCAAGATTGTCATGACCTTCACTGACACCGCCTGTGATTGTGCCGAAAGCCTGCCTATTGAAATCGTTGCAGGTCTGAAACAAATCGAAGGTATCGAAGATGTCAAGATTGAAGTTACCTGGTCGCCCGCTTGGAAAATCACACGAATCAGTCGCTACGGCCGTATTGCCCTTGGACTACCACCTCGTTAATCAGACCAATCACTTTTAAAGATGAAAAAAGCAAGCCGAAAATGGCTTGCTTTTTGATACTCAATGAAAATCAAAGGGCAAACTAGAAAACTAGCCGCAGGTTGCTCAAAACACTGTTTTGAAGTTGTGGATAAAACTGACGAAGTCAGCTCAAAACACTGTTTTGAGGTTGTGGATAGAACTGACGAAGTCAGCTTAAAACACTGTTTTGAGGTTGTGGATAGAACTGACGAAGTCAGTAACCATACCTACAGCAAGGCGACGTTGACGTGGTTTGAAGAGATTTTCGAAGAGTATGAGTTTATTTTTTACCTGACTTGTCCATATTCCAGAAGTCTGTCACGGCTCCGCGTGAAGCAGATGATACGATGTGGGCATATTTACCGAGGACACCACGGCTATAAAGTGGTGGCAAGGTTGTTTCTGCCTTGCGTTTTTCAAGTTCTTCTTCGGATACGGCCATGGAAATTTCTTTGGTATCTTGGTCAACCGTAACGATATCGCCTGTACGAAGGTAGGCAATCGGGCCACCATCCTGAGCTTCAGGAGCGATATGTCCAACAACCAGACCATAAGTCCCACCAGAGAAACGACCATCCGTCAAGAGGGCAACCTTGTCTCCCTGACCTTTACCAACAATCATGGATGAAAGTGAGAGCATCTCAGGCATACCAGGACCACCCTTAGGCCCAACGAAACGAACAACGACTACATCGCCATCAACGATTTCATCTGTCAGAACAGCCTGAATGGCATCTTCTTCTGAGTCAAAGACCTTAGCAGGCCCAACGTGACGACGCACTTTAACACCTGATACCTTGGCAACTGCACCGTCAGGAGCAAGGTTTCCGTTCAAGATGATAAGCGGACCGTCCGCACGTTTTGGATTTTCAAGTGGCATGATAACTTTTTGACCTGGTGTGAGGTCTGCAAAGTCAGCCAAGTTCTCAGCAACTGTCTTACCAGTACATGTGATGCGATCTCCATGAAGGAATCCATTTGCCAACAAGTACTTCATAACCGCAGGGACACCACCGACTTCGTAGAGGTCTTGGAAGACATACTGACCAGATGGTTTCAAGTCGGCCAAGTGAGGCACACGCTCTTGGATCGTATTGAAGTCCTCAAGTGACAAGTCAACATTTGCGGCATGGGCAATGGCAAGCAAGTGAAGAGTGGCATTTGTAGAACCACCGAGAGCCATCGTTACAGTGATAGCATCTTCAAAGGCTTCACGAGTCAAGATATCTGATGGTTTGAGACCAAGCTCCAACATCTTAACAACAGCACGTCCTGCTGCTTCGATATCTTCTTTCTTATCAGCTGATTCAGCTGGGTGAGATGAAGAACCTGGCAAACTCATACCCAAAACTTCGATAGCAGTCGCCATGGTATTAGCAGTATACATACCACCACAGCCACCAGGGCCAGGGCAGGCATTACATTCAAGACGTTTCACGTCCTCAGCTGTCATGTCACCGTGGTTCCATTTTCCGATACCTTCAAAGACAGAAACCAAGTCAATGTCTTTGCCATCAAGATTTCCCGGTGCAATCGTTCCACCATAGGCAAAGACTGCAGGGATATCCATATTGGCAATGGCAATCATAGATCCAGGCATGTTCTTGTCACAACCACCGATAGCGACGAAGGCATCCACGTTGTGACCACTCATAGCCGCCTCGATGGAGTCCGCGATGATGTCACGAGATGTTAGAGAGAAACGCATACCAGGCGTTCCCATAGCAATCCCGTCTGCTACGGTAATAGTTCCAAACTGTACAGGCCAAGCGCCTGCAGATTTGACACCTTCTTTAGCCAGTTTCCCGAAATCATGCAAGTGAATGTTACATGGTGTATTTTCCGCCCAAGTCGAAATCACTCCCACAATCGGTGTTTCAAAGTCCTTATCTGTCATACCAGTCGCACGAAGCATAGCACGGTTTGGTGATTTTACCATACTGTCATAAATGCTACTGCGGTGACGTTTATCTAATTCAGTCATTTGTTCCCTCCCATTTCAGTTTTTACTATTATAGCACATTTTAAAGGCAATGAACAGAAGAAAATTCTTGAATTTTCAGAAAATTCTATATACATATGAAATATTTAAAACTAAAAACAACAAAGCGGATTAGGGCACTTTCTGATGACCAGAATATGCTTTTTAATCCGCTTTCTTTAAATAACGTACTGTAATTGTTACAAAAATTCTTTCAGAACAGTGTATTTAACATCTATCTTGCATTATAAAACTCTAGAACTTTCTCTTTTATATTCGATTCACTCAAACCATATTCATTAAGAAGATAATCCACTTTCCCTACTTGACCGAATCTTTCTTGAACACCCATCCGATGAATTTTTGTTATTCCATCATCAGAGAATAATTCACATAAAGCACTGCCAATTCCACCTATCTGATTGTGGTTTTCTACAGTAAATATAGTTTTTCCACTTAACATTGTTTTTATCTGTTCTGGTATCGGTTTGATTCTAAATAAATCTATCACACCTACTGAATAACCTAATTTAGACAGTTCATCTGCAACTCGAATACTTGGAGCAACCATTATGCCAGAAGCAACTATTACAAGATTTTCCCCGTGTCTTAACTCAATGTAGCCTTTAGAAAAATCTTCTCCACCTTGATAGACAGCCTCTGGAGCTTTTCTAATTGTTCGAATATATTTTAGTCCTTTTAATTCTAATGTCTGGTTCAAGATTTCACGAAATTGGATATCATCAGTTGCTTCGAAAATGATCGATTTAGGAATTAAACGTAACAATCCAATTTCTTCAAATGGCATATGTGTCCCACCATTCATTTCCGCAGTTACTCCTGCATCTGATCCAATAACAGTGGCATCCAATTGTGCGTATCCAAGAGAAATAAATAATTGATCAAATACTCTTCGTGAAGCAAAAGGGCCAAATGTATGAAGATAAGGTCTAAACCCCTGAATAGACAAGCCTGCTGCAAGGCCGACCATTTCTGCTTCCATAATCCCAACATTCACATAACGGTCTCCAAAGTCCTTTTCAAGATTATGAGTAGCCATCGAACTTGACAAATCGGCTTCTAAGACTACTATATCAGAATAACTTTGATTAGCCTCTAAAAGGAAGTCTCTATATACATGCCGTAATTCTTTCGTACTTCTCATCATTCTGTTTCCTCCAATTCCTGACTTAATCTTTCTACAACTGAAGTTAACATTTGTTTCTCCTCTACAGTAGGGCGAAGATGATGATTGGATTTCATTTCTTCCAGCTCTTGAACCCCTTGACCTTTAATAGTATCTAATACAATGCACTTAGGGGATGAATTATTTGACTGTTTTAATTGGACAATCCCTTCATAAATTTCTCTAATATCTGAACCCTTGACCCTAATGGATTCAAATCCAAATGCTGAAAATTTTTCTACGAAATCACCTGGATTACAAATATCCTTTGTAAAACCATCTAATTGTTTTTTGTTATCGTCTACAAATACAATTAAGTTGGATAACTGTTGATGAGAAGCAAACTGTATAGCCTCCCAACATTGTCCCTCATTTAACTCACCATCTCCAACAATAGCATAGGTATAAAAGGGACTTTTTCTTATTCTCTGACCATATGCAAGTCCGGTTGCAACACTAATTCCCTGTCCTAAAGAGCCAGTTGTCATATCTATGCCCGGCGTTAGATTTCTATCAGGATGAGACGGTAATTTGGTTCCATTTGTATTTAAAGAATATAAGAATTCTTTGTCAAAGAAACCATTCAAATAGAGTGTACTGTATAGAGCTGGTCCTCCATGACCTTTTGATAATATGAAATAATCTCTATCTCGTGATGCAAATATTTCTGGAGTCATTGGCATTATTTCACCATAAAGCACTGCTAAAACTTCTACGATAGACAGGCTCCCTCCATAATGACCAAATCCAAGATGATTCAAGGTTTCAAGAGTATTTAATCGGATGTTAGTCGCAAATTTTCTTAACTCATCTTCTCTATTTTCACTTAAAATCATCCCTTATTCCTCCTTTACAGATGGCTTTTTAATAAAGGATACTCCAAACATAACTGCTAAAATAAGAACAAGACCAATGACAATGCCTGCTTGTGAGCCAAATTGATTTAACATTCCTAAAATAATTCCTGATAGACCAAAATCTGCATCTGAGAAAGTTGATCCTTGGAAACCAAGTCCTCCCAAAACTGGCATTAAAAAGACTGGAAGAAAACTAATTAAAATACCTTGTAAAAATGCTCCAATAGTAGCTCCACGAACACCACCAGATGCATTCCCAATAACACCTGCAGTCGCTCCACAGAAGAAATGAGGCACAACACCTGGTAAGATAACAACCGTTCCTGAAGCAATCATAATTGCCATACTTACTAAACCACCAATAAAACTAGAGATAAATCCAATTAGAACTGCATTGGGTGCATAAGTATAAACAATCGGACAATCCAAAGCAGGTTTTGAATTAGGTACAAGACGCTCTGAAATACCTTTAAAGGCTGGAACAATTTCACCCAAAATAAGGCGAACACCTGCTAAAATAACAAATACCCCTGCTGCAAATTGACCTGCTAATTGTAAAGCATAAACTAGACCACTTGTACCACTACTGATTTCTTTTTCTATATATTCTGACCCTGCAAAGATAGCTACAATAATGTAAATAACTGCCATGGACAAAGTAATACTAACAGTACTATCACGTAAAAAAGCTAAACTCTTTGGAAATTTAATGTCCTCTGTTGATTTTGATTTGTCACCGATAAGGCTACCAGTAAAACCACTCAACCAATATCCCAAAGAACTGAAATGACCTAAAGCCACCTTGTCATTTCCAGTTAATTGAACCATATATTTTTGCACAAATGCTGGGGAAATACTCATAATAATACCGAGTGCTAATCCTCCTAGTAAGATAAGAGGCAAGCTAGTAAAGCCAGCAACTGATAAAATGACCGCAATCATACACGCCATATATAGAGTGTGGTGCCCTGTTAAAAAGATATATTTGAATCGAGTAAAACGAGCAATTAAGATATTGAATACCATACCTGCAAACATAATCATTGCAGTAGCTGAGCCATATGTTGTTAAAGCTACAGCTACAATTGCTTCATTATTCGGCACAACGCCAGATAAATGAAAAGCATGCTCAAACATGGTACCAAATGGATTCAAAGAATTTTGTACAATTCCTGCACCACCAGATACAACTAAGAAACCAACAAAGGTCTTAATTCCACCTTTAATAATATCAGGTAATTTCTTCTTCTGAAGAACTAATCCTAAGATTGCAATTAAAGCTACTAAAATAGCTGGTGTACTAACAATATCCAATATGAACTTCATCATGACGCTAGCCTCCTATATAAGTCCTTTTTCTTCACAAAGTTTAGTAATTAATTCTCGTAGTTCATCCATATCAATAATACTATTTAAGATACGAACATCTCCAAGATGACTAGCTGAATCAGCTAGATCACGACCAACAATCCAAATATCCGCTGCATTTGGATCTGCTCCACCTAAATCATAGTGTTCAACTTCTACATCTGAAACATTCAAATCACTCAATACAGATTCAATATTCATCTGTACCATAAAACTTGAACCTAATCCTGAACCACAAGCTGTACCAATTTTTAACATTATCTAATCCTCCTGTTTAATTATCATTTTAATGTCATCATAGTTTTTTGATGAAATTAAAGCTTGAACATGATTTTTATCTCTTAAAATTGTTGTTAAATGTGACAAAGCCTTTAAATGACTCTCATTATCAATGGCTGCAATACAAATTAACAATCTTACCTCCTGTTCTGGATTATCCAATAAATAAATCGGTTCTTCCAAAACTAACATTGACATTCCTATTTCATTCACACCTTCATCTGGCCGAGCGTGAGGAATTGCTACTCCCTTCCCTAAATTAATAAAAGGTCCAAACTCTTCTACTTTTTGAATCATTGCCTCAGGGTAGTTCTCAGTTATCTTATCTTGATCCAAAAGCGGTTTAGCTGCTAAACGAATCGCCTCCTTCCATCCTAATTTTTGCGAACTCACCTGATAGGTTTCTTTGGTAATAAGTTGTTCTAGCACTGGTACAATTTCCTTTCTATCATTTTTTTGATAAAGATAATTCTTTAACGCAAATCTTAATTCCAATTCTTGTGTAATAATTCCATATCTTTTGACAATATTCAGGATTTGTTCAATCTCAAAATCCCCATACTCTAAATTCGGAAAATCTTTTAATACTAGTTCTACTAGTTGTATTGCTTGCTCTTCAGTCATCATAACCGAGACTAGATAATTTGGCTTTTCTGTCTCCACCTTTATGGTAGAAAAAACCATATCATAGTCACTACTAGCTTTCACCTGTAAATCATCAATCTTTGAGGTTCCTATAAACTCAATTTGAGGAAATAATGCTAATAGATTCTCTTTTAACATCAATGAAGAACTAACACCATTAGGACAAATGATTGCTGCTTTATACCATTTTTGAGGCAAAGTATCTGCTTTCTTTAAATATCCTCCAAAATGGATAACAAAATATGCTGTTTCACTATCAGATATGGGATTGTCAATAGCATCCATCAAGGGCATCAAAGAATCTTTGACTAACTCAAATAAATCAGGATAATGCTCTTTAACATGCAATACATATTCATTTGAACTAGGTAGGCCGAACTTTAATCTATAGTAAGCCGGTATAAGGTGGCGGCGAAGATTTTCTCTCAATCCTTCCCTTTGTTTAAAATGTAACAAAGAAATATCTTCCATTCTACTTATAATAGCCTCTGTTAATTGATTAAAGTAAACCGGAGCAACATCTACTTCACCTTCAAAGCAACTTGATAATAAAACTGTGATATAGCGATAATCATCCTCAGAAAACACCGTATCTATAATTCCCAAATCAACCACTGTATCCAATAAAATAGTCGTTATATCTTGAATAACAGGAGATACTAATGTCTCTGAAAGACATACTCTTTCAACATCCCTTTGATACCTACACAGAATGAATACTAAACCGAAAAGGCAAACTTTTAATTGATTTACAATAGGTACTAGCTGTAGCTTCTCATAATAATCTTTAACTACCTGATTTATCAAATCATAAGTTAATGAATACCCCCAACTGGATAAAACATAATCCAAACCCCAAATCCCTATGGAGGATTCCAGCAACTCACTAACCATTTGAAAAGCTAAGCGGTGCTTATTCCACTCTGAACCGTGTAAAGTATAACCTTTTGCTCTACTGTACCCTAGCTCCAAATCATTATCTAACATAATCTTTCTTAATGATTGAATATCAGATAAGGTTGTATTCTTACTTACTTTCAAAAAGTCTTGGTAATGATTATTTGATATAAAATCTAATCGGCAAAAAGTGTAAAGATAGATTAAAGCTAAGCGAGTCGACTTTGGTAAAACCAATTCATCCGACTTAATAATATCTGTCAAAGATTGCTTCGTACGATTTGATAAACTATAGCGACCTTGCTTTTTATCCAGCACTATCCCTTTATTAGCTAGATAAGGCACTAAATAATCTATTCCTTCTTTGACTTCCTTTATAGGTAAGCTCACCTTAACAGATAACTCATATAACGATAGCTCACAATGATCCATCAAAGTCATCAAAATAACTAGTGCTCTATAATCAAACATTTCTCTTCCTTTCTAACTACAATTATAGTGTAAAAGTTATAAGAATAAAAGAGTATTTGAGCACAATATAATCTCACCTTTTAAAAGAAATTATTGGGCTGAAACTTTTTAGTAATTATTTTTCTACTTTTTTTCACGTTATAAATTAAAGCGATATCATTTAGATATCAATTAATAGGAATGGTTGAAATGGCACTAGAACGGCTCAATGAAGGGGAATTGGTAGAGCTTGACGAAGAACGAAAAGCTGCCATGGTTTCAAATCTCCTAGTCGTTCTCTGTGGCAATCATGATGCACAACCAATTGTCAACACAGGAAGTCTTTACTAAAGATGGCTGAAGCTAAAAAAAGCAGATCCCCCTTCGACTCTCAACAAAGTTATACGCTGCACTCGCATCATGGGCAGAAGACGACTTTCGTTCAGTCAATGGGCAAATCGAATATCTCCTCACAGAATGTGTCAAACAACGGAAGAAAGACGGAAAATACGTATCAGAAACCATTGACGAACCATTTGAGATTGATATTTAACATTTTCTCCTGTCTGCTAGGACTGACAGGAGAATTTTTTCATCTTTTTTTGTCAAGTAACTTTACTTTACAAAAAAAATGTGTTATCCTAGTATGGTTGATGAAAATCAGTAGATTGAATCGAATATAAATACCTAAAGGAGAAATCAAAATGGCAGTACCTGCACGTCGCACTTCAAAAGCGAAGAAAAACAAACGTCGTACACACTACAAAGTAACAGCTCCATCTGTAAACTTTGACGAAACTACTGGAGATTACTCACGTTCTCACCGTGTATCACTTAAAGGATACTACAAAGGACGTAAAATCGCTAAAGCTGCATCAGCTGAATAATAGAAGGGAGATACCATGCGCGTAAATATTACACTTGAACACAAAGAATCTGGTGAACGCTTGTACCTTACTTCTAAAAACAAACGTAACACTCCAGACCGTCTTCAATTGAAGAAATACTCACCAAAACTTCGCAAACACGTTGTGTTTACCGAAGTTAAGTAAGCATTCAATACGAATCAATACAGAAGAAAAACGCTGATTCAAGCGTTTTTTCTTTTTGTTAATTTCAGTACATTGCAATGAGAATCATTCGAATGACTACATTATTGATAATATTTGTTAAGCCATCAAAAGTAATTAACATTTCATAACGAGTAATCCTATTTAAACTCGTCTCACTATCTATTTTTTCTTATCTCTGTGTTATAATAAAATAGATTTTAAATCCATCTATTTTATTATTGAAAATTCTACATTTTTCAATTGAATTTTGATTACAAATATTCGCGCGATTTTCGCGTGATTTTCGCGTGAATATTTTAAAATATATCTTAGAAATACGATGAAATCAAAGATTTTAATTATCTATCAAATTTACTTTTTCGCGTGACAATCATTTAAAAAAATAAATTTAAGCAACATTATATTTTAGGAAGGGAAAATATGGACTTAAAATTTGAAGGGGTTGATTTAGAATACAAAAAAGCTAAAAACGATCTTCCAGAATCTTTCTGGGAAACCTACTCAGCATTTGCAAATACAAATGGCGGGAAAATAATTCTCGGGATAGACGAAAAAAATATTGACCCCTACCAAGGAGTCAATAATCCTCAAAAAATACGAGACAATTTATTCGCTTTAGTCGCAAACAAACAAAAAGTTAGTTGTAACTTACTTACAGATAATGATATTGAATACATTGATATTCCAGGCAAAAATAAACAACTCATGGTAATCACTGTAAGAGAAGCGAATCCTCACCAAAAACCCGTCCATCTAAAAAATGATTATCGTGAGTCATATAAAAGATTAGGTGAAGGCGATGTTCGACTTGATAAAGAAGAACTTAAATATCTGATGACTAGTTCTCATGATGATATTGATAGTGAGTTACTTAATAATTTTGACGAAAATGATTTAAATTTAGATACAATAGAACATTACAAGCAATTATTAATTGAACTTACTGGTAATATAAAATATAATAGCATTTCGTTGAGAAATTTTCTAATCGAAATTGGTGTATTTAAAAAAGACAGGATTGATAATACATATAAATTAACCGCAGGAGGACTAATATTTTTTGGAAAGTACAATTCTATCATTTCTCGTTATCCCAAATTTCAATTAGACTATTTTGAAAAAGATACCTCCCTTTCAACTAGGTGGAACGATAGAATTTCAACAGGGGATATGATGTACCCTGATTTAAACATGTTTGATTTTTTCAATTTAGCATATAAAAAATTAACTACTACAACAAATGATAGATTTGAGTTTAATAACGAATCTGCCCACCGTTTACCATTCAAGAAAGACCTATCTGAATCTATACGTGAAGCTTTAGTAAACTGCTTAATGCATGCTTACTATGACTTTGATTCTCCTATAGTTATTACAGCTTATCAAGACTTCTATGAATTTAAAAATCCAGGTAAGATGAAAATTTCTATTCCCGAATTTATACATGGCGGAACTTCCAAAACGCGAAATAGTACAATCTCTTCATTATTCCGTAGAATTGGGATGTCCGAAAAAGCTGGATCAGGTGGACCAAAAATTTTTGATATTTCCGAAAAGTATAAACTAAAAATCCCTGAGGTAAGCACTACCTTTGATAGTACTGTTGTTACAATCTGGAAAGTAGACTTATTGTCTTCTTATGCGGATACATCAGATAATGAAAAGATAATACTTGAATATATCATTAAAAATGGTAGCATTACTAAAAATGATGTCCTCGAAAATTCTCTCATGACTGAGTATAAATTTAGAGAAAATTTGAAATCTCTACAAAATAAAAAGTATATTGAGATAGAAGGTAAGGGACGATCTACAAGATATGTTCTCCCTAAAAGCTCAACTGAACAATACCACATCATTAAACAACAAATCAAAAATCTTGGAGATTTCATGACTAAATATTAAATATTTTATTTTCATTCCTAAAAATTTTTGAAATAATATTGTCTTTTCCCAAATTTTCGGAAACCAAAACGCAGGCTCAAATCGGCCTGCGTCTTTTCATTCTTCCCCTACTCTCTAAATCTCTTTCAATTTTTCGAGATAGGCGGTTAATTCTGCTTGGGCTTCTGGTGTTGTGCCTACTAGCTGGCTGCGCATGTGTGCGAGTCTGGCTTCGACTTCTCCAATCTCTTTATCAATCTCTGCGAGCTGGTCTGCGAGGTCGGCTAGGGGAACTACAGGTTCTTCCTCAAAGGTATCAACATAGCGTGGAATGTTGAGGTTGTAGTCATTTTCGACAATCTCTTCAAAGCTGGCTAGATGGGCAAATTTCTCGACATTCTCGCGTTTTTGATAGGTTTCCAAAATCTTGGCAATATGGTCTTCGGTCATATTGTTTTGATTTTTCCCTTTTTCAAACTCTTTTGAGGCATCGATAAAGAAGACATCCTTATTGGTGCGATTCTTTTTAAGGATAATAATGGTTGTCGGGATAGAGGTGTTGTAGAAGATATTTGCTGGCAAGCCGATAACTGTATCAATAGCGCCTTCTTCTAGCAGGTGCTGGCGAATCTTTTGCTCGGCTGCTCCTCGGAAGAGGACTCCGTGGGGAAGGACAATGGCCATGACCCCATTATGCTTGAGGTGGTAAAAGCCGTGAAGAAGGAAGGCAAAATCTGCTTTAGACTTAGGTGCAAGAACTCCATAACTTGAAAAGCGAGGATCTTGCAGGAAGCCACTATCTGCTGACCACTTCAGCGAATAGGGTGGATTCATCAAAACCCCATCAAAGTCTGTCGGCTCGGTAGTCGGCCAATCTGAGTCTAGAGTATCGTGGTTGCTGAGGTGATAGTTCTCAATCGCAACTCCATGAAGCATCATATTCATACGAGCAAGGTTGAAGGTCGAAGTAATCAATTCTTGACCGTAGTAAGAAATCGTCGAAGCTTCCTTACTATAGCGCTTGGCATTGAGCAAGAGAGAACCAGAACCCATGGTCGGGTCGTAAACCGACATCCCCTTTTGATGCTCACGCCCTGCAAAGACAATCTGAGTCATAAGATGAGAGACTGCTTGAGGTGTATAGAACTCTCCAGCCTTTTTACCAGAATCACTGGCAAACTGGCCAATCAGGTACTCATAAGCATCACCTAAGATATCACCAGCATGACCAGAGACATTAAGGTCGTTGAGCTGTTTCATGACCTCAGAGATGGTCTTGTTTTGCTTTTGTGGCGTGTTGCCTAGCTTTTTCGCATAGAGGTCAATATCTTCGAAGAGATTTTCAAATTTTTCATTGGCCTGCTCGATATCACGGAAACTTTGGGCTAGGGATTCTAGCTGGAAGGTGCCTTCATGGATAGACTGAACCAGCTTGGTAAAGGTCAGAGAAGGCTCAATCACATAGCCCAGCTCGTCATTTAAGACCTCGATGAGGTCTTCACGGACATCTGCATCCGCAAAGTTTTCCTCGTAGAGAAGCTGAGCTTGCTGGAAGGACTCAAAGGGCTCGTCCAAGTTATCGCAGACGGCTTGGAGGATGTTGTCGGATAGGTACTTGTAGAAAATCAAGCCCAAGAGGTAGGACTTGTATTCATTGGCTTCCATCTGGCCACGCAGGATATCTGCCGCATTCCAGAGGGATTGGTAGAGTTCTCTTGATAAATCTGTTTGTGACATAGGGTCTCCTATAAATGTATGTTGTTAGTAGTATTCCATGTTTTAAAATATTTTTCTTTTTTATATTTTCCTTAAATAGTGCGGACGGGGGGTAAAATTATCCAGTGGATGATTTTAGAAATCCAAGGAATTTCATCCCTAATTTTTGAGCCCAGAGTCTCAAAAATCCCGTCCTATACAATAACTTTGTTATTGTATAGGATACCACCATGGCGGAAAATATCCTCTAAAAGCTCACTTCGTTCGCGCTCATTTTACGATAAACTCTTTTAAAAACGAATCACTGGGCTTTTTACGGTCTTGGTATCTTAGATAAACATTTTTCTGAGTAGGGTTTGTTTGCTTTCTTTGAGTTGATTGACTTTTTCCTCTTGCTTGGCAATGGCCTTGTCTAGGTCTTGGAAGAAAGAACCGATAGCTTCTTGTTCAGAGAGTGCGGGAAGAGTTGCAATTACCTTTTTAAAATCTGTCTTATTTATTTTGTCTTGTACACCTGGTGTCTTCCTCATAGTAATTTGATCTTGAATATTTGCTGTCAGCATCATAAAATATAAAAACTGATTATTACTTGAAGTACTTCGTATGAGTACGGAATTGGGAGCTAACGTCATAGGTCTATCTAATTCAGGAACTTGAAAAAATCTTCCAACTGTCCCTACATTTGACATCAATATGTCATCTTTAAACAATCTACTCTTAGATAAAAAATTGTAACCTTTCTCATCTGTATAAAGCCATGGTCCCTTCCAACTATTTGAGGCATCCTGTAATCTAATCATGTATGCGAAATTATCTTTTTCATAAGTTCTCACATTATTTCTTAGAGATTCAAAACTCCCATTAGCTACATAATCAGTAACAATATCAAACACTTCACCCAACTTCACTTCCTTCCACTCATCTTCAAATCCTGCGAAGCGAAGGGCGGGTTTGGTTTGTCCTTTGGCTGGGAATAAGAGCTTGAGGTAGGTTTTCTTCTGCTCTTTGAGCACCTCTAACTTACGCTGTTGAAGGGTGATAAGGTGGTCGAGATTGCGAAAATATGCTCCAATTTTCTGTTGTTCGCTGTATTTTGGATAATATGCTTCAAATCCCATTACATCAGAAACTGATAAATTTGTTTGCTTTGCTCCATCATCAAATGCTAAGAAATATGGATGCCTATTCATTAAAATGTAAAGAAAATAAGGGAATGTTTCGCCTATTGGAGTTATCCCTGCGATTCGCTGATTTAGCGTGTATTTATCATTTTTTTCGACCCAAAATGTTCTCGCAATAGCACGACCATTTGGAACATCACTCAGCACAAAGGCAATCTCATTTTCAAACAATGCTTCATTTTTCTTATTAGAAAATTTCTTTACTTCACCATCTGTGGAAATGAATTTTGAATTTACTACAATATACTTTCCGTTCTCATCAATGCAGTTTTCGTGAGCCTTTCCGTTACGATATTGAGCTACTTCTCCCAACTTACGCTGTTCCCAAGCTTCAGTATATCTCACAAAGCGATAACTTGGTTGTTTTGTCATATTACTCCTCCAACTAATTCGTCTTTATCTATATCTATAAATTGCAATTGATAAGCTTTACGAGCTCCCCATGCCTTAAGTATTTTCTTAATAGTATATTCATTCTCCTTATCGAACTGGTCTACATAAATGCTCACATCCGGTGCCTGTTTAAAAATTTCTTTAAAGTAAGGAGCATCCACTCCATTCTCATCCCGAATACCAAAACCAATGAAGTAAATTTCTTTGATAGAGCTTAAACTTTTGAAAAAGGATTCGTGCTTTCTAAGTTGCCGATGGACAGGCTTTCTAGTCAAATCAACTAAATTATAAAGTAAGTCACGTACCGCAGTTGGATCATTTTGTATAGATTCATCATAAGAATCCATTTCACGATTATGTCCAAATATTAGCTTATTTTCAGAAATGCTTCCATGTATATGACATATTTGTTCAGAATTTATACCGTAGAAATTCTCTAACAACATACTATAATTAAAAGTTAAAAAGTAGGCATTTTTATTGTGTTCAACAGATTTCTTTCGTTTTAGTTTTTTTAGATTAGAAGGCATATTATCCCATTCAAGAATAAAACATTGAACCCATTCCCTAAATAAGTTTTCAATGTCTGCTATTAGAAATTTTTCAAGAATCGTTGCCAGCTCCTCAGCTTCTTCTAGACCACAAGACGACAGTATAATTTTCACCTCATTTATCCAACCTAAATCATGCTCAAACTGAGACCAAAAATTTTCTAATACCATTAACTGCATCATATGTCGATAAATAAATTGATACCGTTCATGTTTATCTAACTGACCATTTCTAATTTTGGATAGAGAATATCCATATATATCTCTCAACTCATCTTCCTTACCACATCGATGTTGTTCTTGAATTTCAATATCCTTTTCCCTAAAAAAGTCACAAATTCCTTTTACTGTTTGCAACGACTCTAACAGTTCATCTTTTCCATAAGCCTGCTGATAAACGAACTTCTTGAAATATAGATAATCTGTCTTTAAGTCATGTGCTATATCAAAACCATTTCCGATAATAAATAATTTCTCCACTATATCCCCCCTTTCTATTACTCCATTTTCTTATTTCTACACTTTAGGTTTTCTTTTTATGATATCTATTCTTCAATTTTACCTATTTTTTCACTTTAGGGCATCAATGTCTTGGTTCTATTGTTCAATTTTGGCCATTTTTGCACTTTAGATAGGAAACTATGCTATCCTATTCTTCAATTTTACCTATTTTGAAATAATAGATAGGCTGATTTTGTGATATAATGTTAAAAAACGTTGAAATGCGAGGATGACTATATATGAACTATAGAGAACTTAGAAAAATCTACTACAGTCATCGTGACCAATATGAGGAAGAGTATCAACTACGCTTACAGGGATACAGCTCCATTAGGACATCTCTTTATCCTCATTTAATGCAACGCGATACTGTCAAAACAAGTCAATACCCTTTATTTGTTACCCTGCATCTTGAGATTTCCCAACTGATGGAAACTATCTCACAGCAGTCTCAACGAATTAGCGAAATAGCTGATACCCTCCCTAAGATTGCCCACGATCAGTTTTATAAGGAACAACTCTACCAATCGATTATTTCCACAAATGAGATTGAGGGTATCCATACAACTCGTAAAGAGTTGGTCGATGTGGAAAAACTCCTAGAGGAAGACCCCTACAAGACCGAGCAAATCAAACATCTTTCCACCTTGCGAATGTACCAACAAATCCTGAAGGATGAATTTCTCCAAATCCAATCGCTTGAAGATATCAGAGGGATTTATGACCAATTAACACAAGGAGAAATCTCGCCAGAGGATGAACTCGATGGAGAGTTTTTTAGGCAGAAATCGGTCTTTATCCAAGACGATAAGACTGGCAAAGTCATCTATATCCCACCTCAAAAGGAGGAACAGATTCAGGTCATGCTGACAGAGTGGATTCGTTTTATCAACGACCATTCTATCCCAAACCTTATCAAGGCTTGTGCTGGACACTATTTTTTTGAAAATATTCATCCCTTCTATGACGGTAACGGTCGGACAGGCCGCTATATCCTTGCCAAGTACTTGTCTAGAAAACTCGATAAATTCTCAGGTCT
The DNA here is from genome assembly GCF_013277285.1 of Streptococcus sp. 339. Taxonomy (NCBI): domain Bacteria; kingdom Bacillati; phylum Bacillota; class Bacilli; order Lactobacillales; family Streptococcaceae; genus Streptococcus; species Streptococcus sp. 339. Next base: position 19,110 of record NZ_VMMR01000062.1, read on the forward strand.
GGTTTTGTCCCAACAAATCAATCACCATAAGCAAGACTATTATAAGGCTTTTAGGAACACTGGTGATCATCTCAACCGTGCCGATGCTACCTTCTTCGTTGAAACCTTGTTGACTTTTATCAAGGAAGGGCAGGAAAATATTATCCAAACCCTCCTTGAAAAACAAGAGCAACTGAATCGCTATAAAGTTAAGATAGAGCAGACAGAAGGGCTGGAAGAAGTCGAGAAATACATCTTGTTTCTACTCGCTCAGTCCAAGCTCTTTGTTGATGATAAGAGAGATGGTATAGAAGATAGAAGCATCATCCAACTGGCCAATCAGTCCAACCATCATTACTCTAAGAAAAAGGTCAAGGATGCTTTCTTGCATCTTGAAGATAGGGGAATTTTGACCCTAATTGGTAGAAAACCTTCCCAACATTATCTTTCTGACCATTTTTAATACTCAATGAAAATCAAAGAGCAAACTAGGAAACTAGCCACAGGTTGCTCAANNTAAGACTGACGAAGTCAGTCACATATATACGGCAAGGCAACGTTGACGTGGTTTGAAGAGATTTTCGAAGAGTATAAACCTATCTCCCCCTTAGCGGTAATATATCCTCTGAAATCATGCGCATATAGTCCTCTTTGAGTGCTTTTTTATATTTGAGTTTTGGCAGTGCCTTGTCTCCGTGGGCTTCCTTATAGGCCAGATAATCCTGAGACTCGGTAATGGCTTTTTCACCATTTTGCTTGTCTCGTCCGATGCGGTAGTTGTCCACTACGAACTGGAGTTCATCCTCTCCTATCTGCCAATAATCTGCCGTTTCACGAATCTTTTTCTGGGTTGTTAGCTCAATCATCTCATCCAACTTATGGGTTACAGACTGTCCCTGATAGCTCTTGGCATCAGCTTGAACATCCTGCCAGAGTTTAGAAATAATGCTGGATAACTTAGGATTGGATTTGTTCAAATCTTCGATATACCTATCTACCAGACTCTTTTCCTTTTTACTAATGAGGTTTTCCCGATTTTCAATCAGGGCTTGGATGAGAGAGAGGATATAGTGATAGTTTATCTCGTCGGTGCGGATGGATTCGAGCTCATACTCGATATCCAGTAACACACCTTCATCTTCTTGGTCTTCTTTTCTGCGTCTGCGGAGTTCTTCGATGACATTTTGATATTGGCCGGCAAAGTTCTCGATGTCTTCTAGGCTGAGGCCAATTTCTCTGAGGATGACTTTCTCATCATAGTCAGAATAGACCTGTATAGAGGATAGGAGCTTGTCAAATTCTTGGAAGGCCTTGGCAAAACGTTTTAATTCTGCATCTGTCGCTGTATCCAAATCCGGCACCTGCTCTGGACTTGGAGCGATGGCTAATAGTTGATGAACCTTCTCCAGAAACTTGGCCTTCTCCTCCTGCCATTCTGGGGCTAAGACACTGGTTTCACCACCATTTGAGTAGAGGCTCAGAGCTTCATCCACCTTTTCTTTAAAATGGTCAGGCGTTTGGAAGGTAACGATTTGACCGAATTTCTTGCCTTCATCAAAGAGGCGATTGGTTCGTGAAAAGGCCTGAATGATATGCTGGGGCTTCATTGGCTGACGGTCCATGAATAGGGTCGATAAGCAAGGGGCATCAAAGCCTGTCAACAAGCGGTCCACAACGATAACGAGGTCCAACTGCTCCTCACGGAAAGCAAAGCGTTCTTTCTTACGGGCCAGACGGTCGTTGAGGTCACTATTGTAGGAAGCAATGGTTGCTAGGCTAAAGTGAGTACCAAACATGGCATTGTAGTCTTCTAAACTCTCCTCCATATAGGCTTGGTTGACATAGGAGTCTGCTTCATTTTCTGTCACAGAGTAGGTAATGGCAACCTTAGGAAAGTCTGGTAAGACCTTTTTAACATTTTCCGAGATGCTTAGAGACTTCTCTCCATTTTTGACTTGCTTAATCAGGTTATAATAGGCCTGCGCACGGGCAATGCTTTTGACTGTCAAAATGGCTTCATAGGTTTTTCCTACCCCATTTTGGAAACCGAGTTTGCGTCTTGAGCGATTGAGAATGGCATCTAAAACGGCAAGCATATGGCCTTCGTCATCATAACGCTCCTCATCAATCTCATCTTCTGCCCAACCAGGCATGGTTGTCTGATACTCCACATTAAAGCCAAGAACCGCCTTGTCATGGATGGCTTCTTTGACAGTATATTGGTGGAGGCAGTCACCGTACTGCTCTTCGGTCGTCTGAGCAAGGTCTCCTTTTTGTTCACGTTTATTTTCTGTAAAGATAGGAGTCCCTGTAAACCCATACCAGAGAGAATTTGTAAAGAAGTGCTCTAGGTGGCGTTGGCGTTCAGGAGTCACTGCGCGATGGCATTCATCGACGACAAAGGCTAGTTTAAGTTGTTTGATACGATTGTAGACCTTTTGGTGACGCCCTTCATCAAACTGCCGAATCATGGCATTGATTTTCTGGATGGTCGTCACAACGACACGGCGGTCATCAGAAGCCAGATTTTTAACCAATTCCTGTGTATCATCGGTCTCGTCGATATCAATCATGTCGTTCTCTGCGTAAGATTGAAACGAACTGGTCGTCTGCTGGTCAAGGTCTGTCCTATCAATCACAAAGATTGTCTTTTCGATAGATGGAATCTGGAGCAAATTGCGCGAAACCTTATAGGAGGTCAGGGTCTTTCCTGAACCAGTCGTATGCCAAATATAGCCCGATTGGCGCTTGCGACTGGCTTCACGGATAGCCTCAATGGCATGTACCTGATAGGGACGCAATAAAATCAAGGCCTTCTTGTCATCATCAATGACAGAATACTGCATGACCATCTCGTGGGCTCTCGGTATGGACAAGACAGACTCTGCAAAGTCAAATAGCTGGGGTTGGGGGCTATTTTCACTATCCACCCACTTGGTCAAGAAGCGTTCATTTAGCTTGTTGGCTTTGGCAGCTGCGATGTAACGAGTATCTGTAACGTTTGAGACGACAAACATCTGAAGACTTGAAAAAATGCCTCTAAACTGTCCTTCTTGGTCGTATTTTTTAATCTGACGGAAGGCATCCATGTAAGGATGAGAACGGCTTTTTAGTTCAATCTGAATCATAGGCAGACCATTGATCAGCAAAGTCACATCCCCACGACGCTGGCGAATCCCTTCTCCGCCTGTGATGACTTGATTGACAACCTCATAGCTGGATTTGCCACCAGCGACATTGTTTCTCCACAAGACTTCCAAGCGAATGGTGCCTAAACTAGCATCTTCACGTTGAACCTGCACCTTGGCAATGCCATTTTCCCCTGCTATCCACTTGGCTGCTTCGTAGAAGTTGACGAAATTGAGCTGGTTTTTAATTTGATTTTTCTCTGAATTTGTAAGGGGATGGTCTTGCAAAATGCGGACATTATTGGCTTCCAGCTTGGCAAAAAAGTTTCCCCATAGGAGGTCTTCTGTATTTAACTCAGGTCGATACACCCATTGACTTTCTCCCTTTGTCAACCGGTTGATCAAATCTCGCTCGATAGCCAATTCCTGTTTGGTTTTGGCTTTACCTGCTACAGGGATAGCAGTCTCATCTTTGGGAGAGAGTCTCTGGCTGATATGGAAATCCTGCAAGGCGGCTTGATTGAGATATTGCAATTTTTTGAGAAGATCTTGCTCTGTCCCTTTAATGGCTTGATAGCCTTCCGTCAATTCTTTATCTGCATCTAGGTAGTGATGTGGGTTCTTCTTTATTTGGATATAACCCTGCACCAAATCTTCTAAACGTCTCAGCTGAATAGCAAGCTGGTTCTGGAGTTCCTGAGAATTGCTTCCAGATGCTTCTTTCTGGTTGATAGCTTCTAGGTATTCTACGATGGCAGTATAACTAGGCTGCAACTCAGGTGCTGAAACGATGAGTTCTTGTTCTAATTCTTTTGATAACGTGTAAGCCATGTTCATACCCCATTTCTACAACGCAAAAAGCCTACCAAAAACATTGGTAGGTTTTGAAAATGGGTATGAAAATGCGAGTTTATATATATATATATATATATATATACAAGCTAGTTATTTGCTTAAATCTGAAAACCATAGGGACTCTTCCTTTTCATTCATCCAAGGCGTTGATAAGATCGAAAAACAACGCCTTTACTTCCTTCTATTGTATCATAAAAGACTAGTAGTGAAAAGGTTTCCCATGGTTTTATCTCTTATTTCAGAGTAAAGGTAGTTTCTTTCTTAAATTTTCAATCTATCTATAGACTAAAAGATCTTTTTAGTTTAGAATAGTAATATAAACTATTTTTGTATCATGATAACTTAGAATAATTCATAATTTTTTAATAAAAATAAAAAATATAAATAGGAGAATTTATAATGTGTAAAGTCTATAAATATAGCGAACTATACTCAACAGATTTTATGTCTTATTTTGACAATAAAAAAGAAGTAATATCAGACATTGAACTTCAATCAGATGAATATAGTATAGATATTGATAAAATTATTGCTGAATTAGGAATTGAGGTTATAGAAACATACTTCGATTCGCATTCTGGAAAATATGATGCTGACACTAAAAAAATGTATGTTAATATTTTGGAACCGCTACAGCGTCAACGATTTACTAAGTCTCATGAATTAGGCCATTTTGTGTTAAAACATGAAGGAATTTCTGAACGTGAACAAACACCAGTAGCGAATGCTAAAGAAAGAGCTGCTAACCAGTTTGCAGCAGAACTACTAATGCCGCAAAAGTTAATCATAAAAGCAATCGATAGAATGGCAATAGATTATTCTATGACCTGGGAGGAATTAGATACTTTAAATGATGAAATTATTATTACTTATCTTGCTGAAAAATTAAATGTGTCCAATCCGGCTATGAAATATAGACTTATTAATTTGGGTGTATTGTCCATTTAAGGAGAATTTTATGTTACTTAGGGATAAATTCTATGAAAATTTAGGGACCTATTATTCATCCCCTGAAGAAATAAAAAATCAACTGAATTCAAAAATCTTTAATGATTTTAAAATAGTAATAAATATAATTGGAATAAACCAACCTCAGGAAGATTTAACACCAATTTACAAAATTCAAAATCTAGAACTCTCATCAACAAATAAAAACTCTAAATTGCAAGATGAAATCGATGATATCAATAAATATTTATTAAGTGCAGGTACGGGATTAGGATATAAAGATGAAAAAAATTCATGGAGTTTATTTTACTTAATAAAAGAAATGATTACATCGTTTCAAAGACAAGGCTATAATTACTATAGGGGACAAAGAGAGGATTGGGAAACAGTACCAGGGATATTTAGAAATTTACAAAATAGTGAAGGAAATAAATACTGTAACACTTTTGAATCTCTTTATCTAAATATCTCTAGAGAATTTCCTGATGAAGTTAAATATGTCCCTTTAAATCAAGAAATGTTAGATATCCGAGCTGATGAATTAGCTATCTTACAACATTATGGTTTGCCAACAAGTCTACTAGATATTTCCGAAAATCCATTCATAGCCATGTTGTTTATGTTAGGTTTTGGGAAAATAAAAAATCCTCAGTTAGAGTTCTATAAAATTGACTCCAGCAATGATAGTGAGAATGGAATAATTTCTTTAGTTCATAAGAAAATTACAAATAAGAGAATACGGGCACAAAAAGGTGCTTTTATAAATTTTGATAAACTTATTAAATTTATAAATTTTAAAAAAAATGAAATAGAATTAGAAAATTATAAACCTATCGATAGAATTATTCTAAATATCAAATTTAATATAGAGGCCTCTATTAAGTCTTTAAAAAATCAGCAAAGCTCTAATCATACTAAGCCAGAAGATGATCTATCTTCTAAAAATTTAGACGGAGTAATTAAATTTTTAGAAGGAAAGTCTGTCAAATCAGGTTCTGATAAAAATAATCAAGAGGAAAGAATTTCTGGCGACTACTATGAATTAATTCAAAGAGAACTTTTACGAAAGTTAAAAGAATACAATTATGAAACAAATGCCTTATTTCCAGATTTTTCAGACTATTTGATTTATAAATCTAAAGAATTCGAATTAAAAGATGATAAAAAATCTAATAGAGCGGTACTTAATGAATTAAAAAAAAATTCAAATAACCTGCCTTATCATAAAAGCAAAAAGAATAGAAAAGGTAAATATAGAATCACAAGAGTCTGGAGAAAAAGTCTTTGAAATCAAAAAAACGCATAATATCAAGAATTATACAACCTTGATATTATGTGTTTTATTGTAGAAAGATTTACTTCATTTTCTCCTGAAATTGAGTTTTTCCCAGCATCCTTGTGTATTATTCTTGTACTTCTTTCTGAGCAGCCTTGCCTTGGTCGAGAAGGGCTTGGACGATTTTCTCATCGCGTAGTTTGACAGAATCGTTGATCATTTCTGCGGACTTGACGATGGTTGTTTCTAGTTGGGCACGTTTCTGGCGTCCCAATTCAATAGCTGCGACGATACCTTGGTTTTGAGCGACCAGACTTTCAGCCAATTTGGTAACAGACTCAACAGCGACTGTCGGGCTTTGGGCAATTCTTTCCATCTGCGGAATCACTTCCTTGCTGGTCTCAGCTAGCATCTGAAGGGCAGCATTATTGGCATTGACAATGGCATCTGCCACGACACCTGATTTCATGGATTGTTGCAAAATACCCAGTTGGGCAATGGAAAGTTTCATTGTCGGAATCGTATTACGACGAAGCATTCCCAATTTTTGGCGCATATCAGATGACACCTTCACAAGATTTCGCATCTGAGGTGTTGTTGCCCAGGCAACATAGAGACGGCTGACATACTCAGTATGTTGTTGTTCAAGGGTATTGACCACTTCAGCCATGCGGGCCAATTCTTGTGACTTGGTTTGGTATTCTACCGTACTTGTATCGAGTTGGTCAGCTTGAGCTTTCAGTTCTGCAGCGCGCTTGCCAGCTTCTGTCTGGCTGGCTTCGATAAAGGAAATCACTCCCACTAGATTTTCAATGGATTTGGTATTGTCCTCAATCAACATCTCAGCAGAGACGATATTTCGAGCTAGCACATCTTCTTGCTTGACCACTGCGGCAGCCATGCCATCGAGCTTTTGCTCTACTGTTTTTGAGTCAAAGTAAAATTCCTGTAGGGTATTCTTGCTCTTGTTAAACAATCGTTGCAAAAAGTTTGGCTTTTCTTCTAACTCAGCAATTTCAGCGTTCTTGTATTTGACTACAAAGCCTTGCAACTCACGGTTGGTATTCTTGAGAAGATCATCCACTTGGGGAATCTGCAGTTTCTTTTGTTCTGACAAGATACGGTTGACCGTATTGTTCACACCTTCTACAGCAGATTGGCCAAAATCCAAAAGAGCATTTTGATTGGTGACAAACTGGTCTACCAACTGGGGCACGTGCGCCTTAATCCCTTCTTGTTGCTCAGGGCTCAGCTTCTCAAGGAAGGTCAAGGTCTTGTCCGAGCCAGTATTGGTCTCGATGATTTGGGTTGTCTTATCCACCTTAGCTACCGTATTATTGGCAATCTGGTCAATATCAAAATTAAATTCTGTCATGGTTACTCCTTTGTTTCTAACCTATTCTTTACGATCTTTTTCTAGGATACGCAAACTAATATCAAAATCACGCATATCTGTTTCATTGAGTTCTCTCAACACCTGGTCCAGCTCAAGGTCAAATTGTTCGATAGCTGATTTAGCTTGCTGTAAACGTTCTTCTGCTCGATTATAGTTTTTAGGATTGGCCTTAATCTTTAAATAGCCTTCTAAAATCGTTTTGAATTTCTCCATCTTCAAACTATGAATGGCCGTCAATTCTTCCTTATCCCCCTCGGCAGAGGTGGCAATCTTGTCTAAAATAGCCTGATGGTCAACGGCAATATTATCCAAGGTCTGAGACAATTCTGGAGCTAGTTCCTCTGGCTCCGCATTTTCAAGTTCTACCTGACTTTCTCTATCCAAACGTTCTAGCTGAACATCGATGTTTGCCCTTACTGTACGAACCTTTTTGTCAATACGGTTGTAGATATCAGCATCGATATAGGACTTGAGACAATCCGCCTCCTGATGGATTTCCCTCAGTTCGATCAATACTTGATTGGCCAGACTCTTATAGGAATCTGAACCTTTTTCTACTAAAGTTCCCTCCAATTGCTGAATATCCTTGTCCGCCTGACGAATACGAGCTTTTAAAAGCTCAATCCAATCGTCGAGAGAACGATCCTGCAAAAGAGGATAGCGCCAACGTTTATAGAGACGATAACCACCATAGCCTAGCAGGACACAAGCCGCAAGTGGGAGAGCATATTGAACCAAAAGGCCCAGTAAGAACAAGAAGCCCCAAAAATAGAGACAGCCTTTGCAAAAACCATTACCTGATTTCATAAACATTCCTTATTTTCAATTTATAAATCTATTTTAGCACAAAAGAGCAAAATGAGGGCGGAAATCCCCTAGAAAAGAGTTGATTTCTTTGCTGTAGAATGGAGGCTAGTAGAGCGTGGGCTAATTTCAGTAAAGCGGACTCAAACCACAGGCTTCAGTGTTATAAGATTGCGAAATGACCTCTGAGGACATATCAAAACAAAAGCTTGAAATATCGGAGGGGTTGTGTTAGAATGAACTTACAATGTGAGTAAAGTTACAGCATATGTAACTAAAAAGCCCCACCGTGCCACCGATGGTTTTTTTTGCTACCCTCTTAAAGGGTTAACCATTACTTCTTACGTTTCTTAAGCCATAACTTGAAAAGCTCAGATAACACGTTAATAAGTAACAGAGCTAGAAACACTGTGAGTAAAGTTTCTAGCATATGTAACACCTCCCTTCCTTAAATTGAGGGGGCCAAAATATAGTAGATTGAAACTAGAATAGTACATCTGGATTTCTAAAATATTACTAGAAATTGATTTGATTGTCCTGATTGATTTGTCCTATTTTTATTTTATTTCACTATATTATATCATCAAGATCACGTAATTCCCAAACAAAAACGCCTTTATGTGTATGTACTGATGTACTGACCCCAAAAAGTTAGACAATTAATTTAAGCAAAGGATTTAGTTCTGTATTGCACAGGGCTAAGTCCTTTTAGTTTTACCTTAATTCGTTTATTGTTGCAGTAATCAATATAGTCTACAATAGCTTGTTCCAATTGATTAAGCGATTGAAACGACTTCTCATAACCGTAAAACATTTCCGATTTCAGAATCCCAAAGAAGGACTCCATCATACCATTGTCTGGGCTGTTACCCTTACGTGACATAGATGGTTAGATTCCCTTATTCTTTAAAAAATGACGATAGAAATCGTGTTGGTATTGCCATCCTTGGTCACTATGGAGAATTGTATTTTCGTAATGGTTCTCTGTAAAGGCTTGTTCTAGCATAGCTTTCATTTGTACTAAGTTCGGCAAATAGGAGATAATTTCACTGTTAAAGCCATCTAAAACTGGTGATATAGTTGCTTAGTTTCAAACAAGCATGTTATAATAAAGCTATGGCATATAGTACAGATTTTAAACAGCGAGCATTAGATTACATCAAAGAGGGGCACAGCCATGTCGAGGCAGCCAAGGTTTTTGATGTTGGCGTCAGAACTCTCTTCACGTGGGAAAAGAACTTACGTGAACAAGGACACTTAGAGAGGAAAAAGCGAGTCGTCAAAAACCGAAAGATTCCTTTAGAGGAATTGAAAGCCTTTGTAGAGGCTCATCCAGATGCTTTTTTACGGGAAATTGCGGCACATTTTAATTGTGCTGT
>NZ_VMMR01000063.1:0-27791 GCF_013277285.1 Streptococcus sp. 339
TTCATCGGCTTTTACAAATACCTTTACATCGTTTTACTATATCTTACAATACCTTTTAAAATAGCTATATTTTGAGCTTTTAAATAAATGTTTTTACATCATTTTACAGAGATTTACGACACTTTTGCCCCTTTTTTGCCCCCTGTTTTTTTAAAAAATTTCATCAAAACTCTTGACTTTCTCGGTATACCGTGATATAATATAATCAAGATAAGGAAAGGGGGTGATGAAATTGAACAAAGAAGATTGGCTTAGGTTACTTGAAAAGGCAATAGACAATATTCCTGAAACGGTAACTGCTATCGCAAGTCTAGTGACCGCAATAACGGTCGCAAGGCAAAACAAAAAGCGTAAACCGAAATCCCGTCAAAGAAAAAGGTAAACGCTAAGAGGTTGGGGCGAAAGCCCCTCACACCTCTATTTTATCAAATGAAAAGAGGAAATGCAATGGTCAGCGCAATAGCTATTTTTATAATTGCAATCAATGTATATATTTATCTAAAAAACAAAAAGGACAAATAAGATGAGAAAAGTTATTCAAGAATTGCTAGACAGTTCGATGTCTACATCTACTATTTCGCAAGGTGCTGGAGTTCCATGGACTACTGTTTCTGATCTCAGAAAAGGAAAAACAAGCATGGACAAAATGGCACTTCTCACAGCGGAAAAACTTTATGAATTTGCTACAACTGATAAGCAGTGATTTCGGTCACTGTTTTTTATTTTTAACAAAACACCGTTTTTGACAATAATACACCACGATTTCCTCTCCATATTCTTCATGTAAACGCTTTTTTGAACAATAGGATTGTGATTTTGCTTTCTAATCGTTCAAAATATGTGTTTTTGCACAATAAAAAAACCGCAAGCCTGAGCCTGCGGTTGGTGTAATCTATTTTGAAGCCTTTCTATTTAGTCGTAATCAAGCCATCTGGCTCTACTGTGAACTCTGGCTTGTCTGCCATGCTACCGTCTGGTTTGAGGTAGTACCAGCCTGTTCCGTCCGCTGACTGGATAAAGGCATTTGATACCATGGCACCTTCTTTACCGTCAAGATAATACCAAGTCTCCTTGTACTTGACCCATCCTGTCTTCATAGCGCCCTCTACGTCGAAATAATACCACTTCTCAGCGATTTTCTTCCAGCCTGTCGCCATTTCGCCTGAGTTATCAAACCAGTACCAGTTGCCGTCTGTGTGCTTCTTCCAGTGGTCTGCAAGCATGTAGCCTGAGCCGTCGAAGTAATACCAAGTGCCGTTGACCTTCTCAAACTTGTCTTTTGGATAAGAGCCGTCTGAGTGTACGTACCAATAGCCTGTATCATTCTTCTGCCAGCCTGTTTCAGAGCCTAGCCCGTTCTCAATATCTCGCTTGAACTGTTCACGACTAACGCCCCATTTGGCAAGATAAGGATACGGGTCAACATGGTCTGAGTTGTTGTTAGGCTGGTTATTGGTACAGTATTCATGCGTTTTGATACCTGCCAAACTGCTTGTATCAAGCGTTTTCGGCAAACCTGCTTCATCTGCTAGATTGCGTAAGAGTTCGATATAGAGACGGTAGTCAGCCATGAACTCTTCTTTAGTTGAATGGCTTTCAATCAATTCAACTGCCGCATAGCTTTCCGCATTCCAACCGCCCCCAACGTCCCAGGCACCATTATTTACAGGACCGACCTGCAGGACACGACCGTTACCAACCACATGAGAGAAGAAACCAAGCTCAGGGTTCTTTCTGTAGTGGTAGTCTGCCTCATTTTGAGCGGTAGAATTACGGTTCCCCGTAGAGTGGGCGTGTACTTGTCGATAAGGCTGCACCCCAACCTGTGGCAAGCCTGTACGTAGTCTGCTTGTATCGATATCCATTACTCTTGTCCTTTCCAAGCGTCGTTCATCTGCTTTACTGCTGACTCCACAAAGGTATCCAAGTCCTTATCGGTCATGCTGATCTTATATTTGGTCAGCTCTGCCCGGATTTTAGTGCGAGCCTGTGCCAATTTTTCATCACCTTTATAACCTGTCGCAGCAGCCACCTGCTCCACGGCATGAACTGCGTTCTTGGCTAGGATTTCAGCGATGATCACCGCTTTCTCTCCGCCTTTTCGCAAAAGATAGTCTTTCACCATTTTCACGATACTGCCTACTGCTACTGCTAAAAAGCCTGTCGCAAAAGCGATAATAAATTCATTAAATTGTGTCATGTGTTGTTTCCTTTCTATTCTCTATAAAACTTAACATTAACGCTACCTATATACTCCCTTAAGTTTGTACCAGTTAGATATATGACTCCTCGGTTATACATATCAGCCTGAATTCTTATTAATCTGCTATTATTGAGTTGTACATATCGTATAGCAGCAACCTTAATATCATTACCTTTAATATCAATATTGTACCCACCCCAGTACTGCCACATTCTTGTGTTTAACACTTCCAATAATAATGACGGTCCACTCGACCACACCAACCTATCGCCAATATAGCGCTTGACAATCTCTCTACTTCCTAACATGATTCTTACTCTATCTCTCATAGCTTCACCTACTTAAAAATATCGTAAATCGTGTGAGGGTCTTTGGTAGTAATAGCATCGTACTGCTCTTGCGTACCGGCCCAATAGTTGAGTGCCTGCGAACCGTTCTGATTGACAATGTTCTGACCTGGAACTCCACTTCGCCCTTGTTCACCATCGTTGACATTATCCAAATGGGTAAAAGCAGAGGCTCTCAATCCTCTGTAATTCACTTCAATGCGAACTTCAAACCAACCACCAGAACGCTGAGAAGCACTCCATGTGCCAAATTTTCCTGCTGAATCAGGGGTCTGATTTCTCAAAGAACGCCAGTTTGTATAGCCAAAACCACGGTAGTAATAATCAAGAGTATAGCCGCTCGTGACTGCTTCGCCATCATAGAATACATCCGCAAACAGATTCAATCGGCTAGTAGAGCCATTCTTATAAGAACCCTCAATACGAACGCTGGCATTCAAACTATGCCCATTATCCCCTTTTAAGCTATCCCGTTGAGTCGGTGTCAGCGTATCGAATGATGGACGATTTTCTAAGGCGGAAATCCTAGCCTTGATGGGGATATCATTGTACAACTCCCATTTTTGGGCATAAGTAGACAAGTCTTGGTGGGAGGTCAAGTAGCCTTTCTCTTCCAGCTCCGCTTTTGTAACGAGGGTTTCTGGATGGACTTTCGGTCTACTCTCAAGGGTGTCCAGTCTTTTCTTAACCTCCCTATCCTTTAGCTCTGAGTCTTCTTTGATAGCCTTGACATCCTCACCGATTGCTCTTGCTAGATTTTCAAGGTTACTCATAGCACTCACGCTTTCGCTGCGTTATAGGTTGCGACCAAGTCAAGGTTGGCAATCTGGTCTACACGTCCGCTGACTTCAGTTACTTTGCCAAGAAGTGCGCTATTTTCATCTTGTCCCATACTTGTGATTTTTTCCGCGATTTCTTTCAGTGTGTCCAAATTCTCAGGGGTACCTTCACCCAAGATTTCAGCCTTAACTTCAGATTTAGCTTGGGCGATTGCTTGGTTCATGTCAGACGTGCTGACTTTCGTTTTCAGCTCTTCGTTTACCTTTTTGTTATCTTCCCCCACTGCCTGCGCAAATGCTGTTAATTTTGTAGTATCCATTTTGTGTTACACCTTTCCTAAATTGTAATAAAAGAGCAGGTCTGGCAATTCCTGACCTACTGGGCTCTCGCCTACAGTTCTACCTGCAAGCTGTTTCTCAACTTCTTTTGCAATATCCAGCTCTTTTAAAGCATGGACTTCCTCTGTGACCAATTCTTTATCTGAGGCGACTATCTTGATATGGACAGATTTATCACTGGGGAAAACATAGCCTCCAGCCGTGATTTCCAAGCGATAACTCCCAATGGGCAAGATAGCGTCCAGATGAAAACTCACACCTTGACCGGTAACGGTTACCTGCTTCTTCCACTGGTAGCCCTCCTTGGTCAGACTGATCAGCGCCTGCTCCCCTTCCAGAGAGGAAATCACTTGGTAGTCTTCGTCTAAGAGGGCAAAACCAAAGGTGGAAGCCAAGTCCCCTTGCTTAATCAGGTGACCACCGTCAATCTGCCGCAAATTGGTCATATTGAGATTACAGACCATTCTGCACCTCTTTCTTTACTGTTTACTTTGTATCAAGGTTTTCAGTTCTCTCACATCTTCACCTAGCGATTTGACCTGTTCAGCCAGCACCAGAATAGCCTTATTTTGTTCGTCATGGTTATCCAATCTTTTGTTAGCCGACATTCGAAATTCGCGTAAGTTCTCAATGTCTTTTTCTATGGCTGTCATGCGATTTTCCTGCTTGGTTGCCCTGTCCTTCATGGAAAAGTACAAGACAACCACAGGAATCAGAGAAAAGAGAAACCGAATCAATAAGTGCTCAATCTCTGTCATAAACACCTCGCTAGTTTGCCAGATGGCTCAAACCACGTCGCTTCAATTCCTTGCGCACACGGTCTTTCCAGCGTTTATGTACCCATGAAAAGTCAACTGCTCCACGTTCCAGTAGGTTGATGTACATGTCGATTTTTGCTTGATCTAGTGTAATCTTACTCATTGCTGCTACCTCCATTGTCTTCACTAGGGCTCTCTTGGTTTGTCGTTTCAGAAATGTCATCTTCTTTCTCGCTTTCTTTCTTATCTTCTACCGCTGGGGTTGGTTGTGCTTCTTCAGCTTGGTTTTCTGTGTCCGTAACCTGAGGGGTGTCCTCGTCGGTCTCCTCCTGGTCAGACTCTCCTTGAGCTTCCAGCTCCTCCAATCGCGCTAAGATATCCTCAATATCCTGAGCATTCTGGAGATTGACCTTCTGCATGCCATCCATGAGCTGGTTGGCTCTCTCCAGCGCTTCCGTCGTCTTAGCCAGTTGTTCTTGGTTCTTGACAATGGCGCTAGTCGGGTCCAGTTCAGTGCGAACCAATTCCAAAACCGCTTGGATAAGGGCGTCCTCACTATCCTGTGTGTGGTCACCTGGCAATTCGCACTGCTCATAAGAATAGCGCCCCTTGTTTTCCATCTTGATTGCGACAACTGTTACATTTTCCCCACCTTTCAAGTAGGGATTAATTGCTACTTCGTAATTCATTCCTTATTTCCTTTCATTTTCGCTTGCGTTTCGTCAAAAAGTTCTTTAAGCGCTGGGTCATATTCCAGCACCGCCTTAAAGGCCTGTAATTCAGCCAAAGCCAGCCTATGGTGTACATTTAAATGCGCATAGTTCAATTCGATATCAGCCAAACGGTCGACGAGTGACTCAGCGACTAGCTTGTCGATTGTGTGATTATCCATGTCTGTTCTCCATTTTTTCTATTTTTTGATTTAATTCTTGAATGGCCTTGATTAAGTAAGGCACCAATTCAAATGTGCGATATGAATATGCACCGTCAGGATTCTCATAGAATGCTTCAGGGGCATATTTCTGGACATCCTGAGCCATGATACCACATGAGATATCCTCAATTTGGCCATCGTATTCTTTACGATAGCTGTAAGTCTTCAGCTTTTCGATGACATCTAGACCAGATACTTGACTGTCTTGAATATTTGATTTATAGCGACGGTCTGAGATTCTTTTATTCATCTCAATCCAGTCGCTACCTCCGTTACCTTGTCTATTCAAATATAGCCAGGTACCTCCTTGTGAAGTATCTTTCCATAATTTATTATATATAGGTGAGTAAAGCCACTCACCGCCACTATAAGTGATACGACCAGACACCCTCAAACTACCATTTATCACTGCTCCATTTGAAAACGACGGTTGACTATAAAAATTCACTCTTGATCTATCCGAAAAGTCAACCCTACCGTGGAAATTTGCTCCGTTTCGGCAATGCATGTTTCCTAACGTTGTCACATACCAAGCATTGGGGCCAGGACTGTTCCAATTGTAACCCCAGTTCGCCCAAAATGCGGTATTTTCGCCATTGTAGCTTCCGCCTTCGCCGTTTCCCATGCCGACCGAGAATTGGTTGACACCAGAAATCCAGCGACCTCTTCCTTGAGCAAAACGACCAATTGTAAACCCTCCTATTTGACCCTGATAAGCTTCTAAGAAAGTCGAGCGATTCACAACTGATTCAATCTTAGTCGCAAAGATACGTTTAGAAGTTAGTTCTCCAATAAAGGCGTCGTTGGCAATAAGTTTTCGAATAAAGGCATGATCAAACTTTACCTTATCAGCTGTGACCGCTTCGGCAGCTAAAACAGCTGTCGTTACTGAACCTGATTCAAAATTAGCTGTCTTCAACTTATCAACCATGGCAGACTTGATGACTGCTCTGTCAATCAGGGTCTCGCCTGTTATATGGGTTAATTTCCCAACAAAGCGGTTATGTCCATTGGCTCCTAGATTGATACCCGAAATCAAATCACCTGCACTGTTGATGTTTTGAACCAACCAGGAGCCAGCTAGTTGAGTCATTTTTGTTTGCGTGGCTTCAAGCTTCTTATTCGCATCTGCGACTGCATCTTCTGGATGTGGTTGCCATGTTCTAGGTTTATAACCTTTGTACAAGTCAACTTCTGTAATATACAAATCAGCTGTTCCTGATGATGAGCCATTGTTCTCAAAACGAATGTAAGCATTATCCATTTCTCCGGAATTAAAAGTTACTGAGACATCTTCGCATCTAGAGGTAGATAGTTTCTTGCTGCTAACAACTTTCTTAAAGATTGTGAATCCATCGCTCTCGCCTGCTCTTCGTCCCAAAATATAAACATCATAGCTTGCTAGAGCACTGTTGTTAAATCCTCTAAAATTCAGTACATAGTCAGTATTTCGTTCAAGATTAAAACGGTGACTAGACAAAAAGTTTTTGTTTTTAGTTGCATTACTTAAACGCATAAGGTTTTTCTGCCCGTTGTGATAAAAGCTATGCTTAACCAATCTTCCTAAATTTTGAGTTGAGCCCCATTTATTCGTATCATTTTTAAAATCACTATTCTTAATGAGGTTAGGGCCGCTTACACTATATTTCCCAACCTCAACCTGAAACAGTTGATTGGTCATAGCCATGCGAGCAACCTTATCCGCAATTCCATTTTCACTATTGCCCAAAATCCGCTCGTAAAGTTCACTGGTTTCCTTAACACGCTGGAAGTCAGTAGTCTCTACCTTACCTGCCAGTTGATGGGATAGGTTCGCAATGTTCCTGGTCATATCCTGCTTATAAGTTGTTATTTGGCTTGAAATATCCCTAAATGTCCCGTCGGCAGATTGACGATAGCTAGCTATTTGGCTAGTTATTTCTCTATTCGCACTCGTTTTAACTCCTTCAATTCTCCGATGAATCCCCTCCACGTCTTCTTGATAGCTTGATTTCCCTACATAATCTCTGGATATCTGCTCACGAACTGCTCTTGCTTGTCTCGCGCTCTCCTCACGAGTATAGCGCTGTAAGCTTTCCTGTCTTTGACCATCTTGAGCAACATAGGCCTGAACAGCCGACAAATCCGTTCGCAATTCCTGCGCTGTTCGCTCAAAGCTAGCCTTAGCTTGTGTGATGAGACCATTGGTGTCTTCAAGCGCTGGACTCCAGTCTGTCGCTAGGGTACCTTTTTCAAGTTTAATCCTACGAATGAAAAGAGTTCCTTCGTATCCTAAATCTGAATTGAATAGGATCATCTGTAGCTTGGATTCAGAGGGCGCATCCTCTTTAAAAAATACCGGACCTGTAAGCCTAAATCGCTGCCACTCCCTAGTCGCAGTGGACTTTGTTTGTCCCTCTATACCAAAGCCATTCCCACCATTATGCATCATGTGGAAAGGAAAAGAACCATCAACTTCATCGAGTTTATAATCAAACGAGAGAGTCCAAGTTGTCCCAATATCGGACTTTGAAAGATAGGGATCTAGATTATCAAACACAAAACCAAAACTAAAAGGAGACTGTTGAATTTTCTCGGAATCACGATAATAGTTCCGACCACCAACTTGCATATTTGAAAATTCTTCTCGCAATTTTCCAGCTTCAGCCACAACTAAGGTCTTATCTGCCTTGTCCTTGGTTGCGTTCAGGATTTCCTGGCGGATAGAGCCAGCTCGCACCTCAAATTCAGCCGTACTAAGCTTCTGATTTAGTTGGCTCTGGGTATCTCTTTCTAACCTCCTCACAGATTGCCTAATATTCTCAGCAGTCACATTGAGGGAGCTGATATCCGCTTTGGTTCTGAGACCTTCAGTCAAACGCCTCACTCCAGCATCAAGCGCATCAGCGCGCTGATTAAAACGAGAGGTCATTGTTGAAATACGAGTAGAGCTCTCTTCTTGTATACGGTCTATCTGACTCGTCAGAGTCTCTGCTGTTTGCCTGACTTCTGATTTGTTAGCTTTCCCTTCCATTCTGTTCGTCAGTGCAGTTAGCCTGCCTTTAGTCGTCTCTTCATATCTTGCCTGAGAGCTTCTGACTCCAGCCAAGTCATTCTTTATCTGACCGAGAGCTTGAACTTGTTTGGAAATGTCAGTTTTAAGTTGCCTTTGCTTGGAGCTTATATCATTGGTAACTGTCTGCTTTAGAAGATTCAAATCACCCGACAAAGCCGTCTGAGCACTCCTAGTCTGCGACTTAAACGCTTCAAGTCTAGCAACAGAATCCAGCCCAATCCGCTTGGCTTCCTGAGCAAGAGAGCTACTTGCGCCAGCTTGTCTCAAAGCTTCCTCAGCCTTGCGCCTTGATTCTCGTAAAGGTTCATCATGAAAGCTATTGAAACGCTGATTGATAGTGTCAGACACTTCTTGCTTGACTTCTTCCGCCTTAGCCTTGGCAAGTTCGATGGCATCCGTGATAGCTTTCTCACGCTTAGTAAATTCAGCGTCAAAGGCTGCGTCTGCTGCTTCTATCTGCGCTTGGATTTTGGCTTCAATGCCATCTTGTTGCTTAATCTGCTTGGTAATCGTACCCTCGTAAGAATACTGCGTATCATTTCCAGCTTTACTATCTGCGCTGATACGACCTCTTAGACCACCTTTGAAAGTAAAGCTCTGACTTAAGACAGGAACTTTAAAGGTTTCTTTCTTGTTGGTCTGAATGGTTACCCACTGCCCAACCTCAAGCAGTAAATGCCCTTGGTAGTTGAGATTATACGGATAGTAAGTCAGGTTTTTCAGCTTGTAATACAGGTCGTTTAAAGCGCTCTGGGTCATGAAGACATTGTCTAGTTCCAAAGACCGACCTGTCTTCATACCAACCGTAAGAGGCTTCTTATCTGTCTTACAAGTAATACCAGCTATCTGATACTCAATCTCACTCTTGGTTAAACCATGTAGGAAGTAACTGTCTGCGTTTATCGTGATATTTGACTCAGTTAAATCACGGATTTCCATCTTCCCTTCTCGGTTGAAGAAACAAGACATCCCTATCATCTGAGTCATAGCGCTCAGCATATCCCTAAATGAAAGTTTCTTTCCTTCAGGAACTTGCTCGACATGGTAACGCATCGCGCTGATTCCGAAATAGTCATTCGCTAACTCAATGCCTGTTTTCAGGCAGATTTCCTGAATAACCTCTCGTACTTCAGCTGGGAAATGCAAATCTGTCACATACTCACGATTGAGCTTAAACATACCATCCATAAGTTCAAGTGTGGTTGTGTTGCGGTTTCGGTCAATCTCAATATCGTTGATGAAGTATTCCCCCATCTTGACCCACTGGTAGGTATCCCCAACCAGTAGACCAATCTCAGGGTGCAGGGTATCCAGCTTATTGAACGTGGTAATGATACTGGTAAAGGTAATTTTACCGCTACCAGCGCAGGTTCCACCAGGCTTATAAGTATCGCCCTTGATGTAGCCATACTCAAAACTAGCCTCTTTGATATCCCGTGAAGTATAATCACCAACACGAATAGCCAGCGTCCTTTCCTTGGCAAACATGGCTCTGTCAAATTGTCGTCTAGTTAAAGCGTCCATTTTCTTACCTCTCTACCAGATTAAATTTAGCGCCAGACCAAGGTTTAAACTTCTCAGTAAAGCTATAGCTAGGAGCTGTCCTATCACCGACGTAGAAAGTCTTTGTGACTTGCCCATCCATGGGGTCTGAATAAGATACCTCAAAAAATTCAGATGATACAGCATGTAAAAGCTGACTCATTTCTTCCTGAGTCAGCATGCCCCATTCACAGTCTAGTTTTCGCTTAGTCGTGATACGGTCACGCACCATGTCGCCATTGGCATTACGCCCTGTCTCTCCATCGATATCTTGAATACCGACTTGAAAAGATTTGGGAGGCTTCACAGCCACCCCATTGATTGTCAATTGTGCCATTTAACCTCCTAAATCTTGAGCAAGGTTTGACCTGCTCGTTCATGTTCCTTGTTGATTTCTTGGATGGCTACCCGTCCGAACTCATGGCCTGCGATTTGGATAACGATGTCGCCAGCCGGTAATGAATAACCTGTAGGTACATTATTAGCAGGCATTCTTTCAGCCAGTTTTTGAGCCAAGATAGAAATCCATCCTGTATTCCGTTCAAGAGGCATTACCGCTTCTTGACCAGCTTCTCCGACCCCAATGATGCTAGGAGAGTTGAATACACCGCCTCGTGCATACCAATCTACAGAGAATGATGGAATTCTAGGAGGCATCAAGCTGAAGCTACCAGATATATTAAAGTGAGGGAGTTTGATTTTTGGTAAGCTCCAATCAAAGTTAAAGAAGCTTTTTAGTTTATCGATACCACTTTTAACGATGTTTTTAGCATTATCCATTGCATCATTAAACAGATTCTTGAACCAGTTGGGGATTTCTTTCAAGGCATCTTGCATATTTTTCCATCTATCACCAAACCAAGAACCGATTTTTTGGAAAGGATTCTGAGTTTTCTTTTTTGCACTCTCAAATTTCTCGCCAAACCATGTATCAGCTTCTTTTACTCCATCTTTGATATCTTTCCATCTATCACCAAACCAAGAGCCAACTTTTTCAAAAGCTGAGTTCACTTTACCCCTACCGGACTTGAATTTATCACCTAACCAAGTGTTTGCTTCGGCAAGCGCATCTTTAGATTCGTTCCAACGGTCACCAAACCAAGAGCCCAACTTGCTAAATGTATTGCTTATTGCATCCCATCCTTGCTGGAACTTCTCGCCAAACCATTGACCTATTGGCTCAAAGATTTCTTGTAGCTTCGTCCATAGACCGCTGAAAAATTCGCCAATCGCTTGACAAATACCACTGATAAAATCACATAGTCCTTGCCATGCTGTTTTAGCAAACTCAACAACAGTGTCCCAATTTTGGTAGAGCAAGACACCAATAGCAATTAAGGCTGCGATTGCTGCAATAACTAAGGTTATTGGACTTGTCAAAACTGCTAACGCTGCATTAAAAGCCCATGTTGCAGCTGTAGCGACTCCTGCTGCCACAGAATGTGCAAATTCCGCCGCGGTTGCTAATCCCATTTTCGCTGTATGAGCAGTCCATGCTAGAGCTGATTTACCAAGTTCTAAAGCAGTTTTCCCTAGCTGTGCAATTGTTTTACCTGAATTGACAACAAAATCTTTTGCGTACAACGCATTCAAATAGATGGTTTCTCCGAAGCTGACCAATTTATCAAATGTCAAAGCTTTCAAAGCTAGTCCAAGATTTTTAATTCCGCTAACAATAAAGGAAACCTTGCCACTTAATAATTCGAATGCCCCTGCAAGTCCTCCAGCTTGTTCAGCCCATGATAAGAAATTAATTGTTTGCCAAGCTGTTATCAAAGCCAAAATAGGTTCTTTGTTTTCTTTACACCAGTCAGAAAAAACGGTGAAACCATCTGCCACTAACTTAATAGCATCCGCCAATAGTCCCAAAGTGGCTAAAAGGCCACCTCCCAATAAATCTGAAATTCCTTCAATACTAACACCGAATACTCCTGATAAAAACTCAGCAAAAGGTTGCCAAGAATTCTCCCAAAGTATTTGAATAATATCAATTAGCCCATTAAAAGCATTAGCAATAGAGTCAATAGCAGGGGCTACATGTTCATCATAAACACGACTTAAGCCATCGCCAAACTTATCAACAACACTCTCAATAGTTTCAAATATCGGAGCTACAATGTCCAAAAGACTTTGAAGCATTGATGAAATTTTAGGAGCGCTTGTCACAACGACTTTTTCAAAACCTTTAAACAAACTTCCTGCTAGTTTGCTACCGACTTCAACAATGGTAGATGTCAAGCTTAATAGAGTTGACACAATAGCGCTACCGATACGAACCGCACCGGTTGAGGTAATGACGTCGTAGAAAGCACTAGAAAAGGCCTGAGCGATGTTTCCTACAGCCTCTGCAATGTTACCAATATTATCAAACAAAGCGACTAGCGCCCTGGTAATGCGTTCTTTTTGCCTTCCAAGACCATTTGCAATACTTTCGGCAAGGAAAACACCGATACCTAGACCGATAGTAGCTATTGAGCCTGTCACTTGCCCTAAAGCATAAGCGATTTTCTCAGCCATTCGGTTAAAGGCATTCACAACTCTTTGATCAGTAGCGATTTCTCCCATTGTCTTAGCTATTTGGTCTAAGGCGGTCTTAATGCGTTCAATACCTTCTGGTCTAAATGCTGCATCAAAACCTTTCTTGAAGAGGTCAAACAACCCTTTGAGCTTATCTCCAAGTCCATCAAAAATGCTCTTGAACTGGTTGTCCATGTCGGTCAACTCGACTTCTGGCAAGATGTCTTTGAAAGGTCCGCCACCGCCTCCCTTTCCTTTACCACCTTTGCCACCGCCAGAACCGCCTGCATCATCGTCTTTTGGTTTTTGTAAGATGTTAATCTCATCAAATCCCAAAAGACCAAGCAATTCTTTAGCGGCCTTCTTAGCGTTTTTGGCCGAGTCTCCAAGGTTATCAGCAAGTCCTCCTGCTGAATCTCCAGCGTCGGCAACAGCGTCGGCAAGGTCTCCTGCTCCGCCTGCAGCGTCTTTCATGGCGTTACCCATGTCTCCAACTGCTCCACCAACACCATCTTTCACTGTTGCTTTCTTGTTGAACATCAAAGCGATAAACTCCGCAAGTTTAGCCGTCACGTTCTTCAATACCATGGCAAAAGAGTTCAAGACAGGCATAATGGCATTGATAATCGGTAACATAGAGTTACCAAGGTTCAATGCTGCGTCCTTCATCAGCGACTTAAACAGGCTGATACGACCATTTACAGAATTAGACAAGGTATTCCCATACTTAGCTGTAGCCTGCTCCAGGATAGCCATTAGGCGGATTTGTTGCTGGGTTTGGTAATCCAACTGTTGCCAGCTCTGTCCGTTTGCGAACTTCTTAAAGGCTTCAGTGGATTCAATCATAGCCACGTTGACGTTGATTCCTAGGTCTTCTCAATAATGTTATCGCATGGCTTTTTATCCATACTTCTTACAATTTCTTGTAAGTTCGGCATATATTTTCACCTACAACCGAATTGTTTAGGTGCTTACCACTCGTGGGGATATTTTATTCTATGCTTTTTGACAAAACAAAAAGCACAGGTTCAATCCCTATGCTCTACGGTGACTAAGCTTTTTTAATTGCTTAGTTTACCTCGGTATCGTCATATTTTAATTACTTAAAATTTAGAGTTCTACCGATTTTGGTAAGTTCTTAATCCGCCTATTTCTAAGCGGTGCGACAAAAGTCTATCGCTTCCGTGTTCCCTAGCAAACCTGAGCGAATCCGCTCCATAACGTCTGTAATCGTGCGCCCTGAACCTTCAGCAACAACTGCCGATGTCTGCAACATCTTAGCAGTATAGGCGCTTAGTTTGTTGGTGTCTTTGATAAATCCAGAAAATAAGTTTGAGTAGACTGCACCATAGTTAGTAGCCTCGCCCACACCCATATTCATGGCATTAGCGTTATCGTTAACCCATTTTAAGAAAGATTGCGAACTCTCACCCATCTGGCGCTTAATTTGGTTCATAGCCGCTGATACTTCAAGAGCTGTCTGCGTTGAATACATCCCAACATCAAGCAATTTCTTACCAAGGATTGCAAAACCAGCAAACTTAGCCAGCTTGCCAAACGCGCTACCGATTGAGCTCGACTGTTCACGAATTTTGGCAGTCGCGTTCTTCACTTGGTCAGATGTTCCTTTGACCTGATTCTCGACTTCTTTCATCTTCTTCCTGAAAGGCGCTATCTCAGCGTCAATCATGACTTTCAATTCGTCAAGAGTTGCCATTCATTTCCTCCTTCCTTTTGCGATTATGTCTTTCTGCAAATTCACGCATCCGTTCCTTATGCAACAAAAGCGCTTGTCTCTGCCGTTCCTGTTCTACCGCTTGTTGTTCTTCTACAAACAACTCAGGCGCATATTCCCAAAGCTCAGCAATCTTAGCGTCATTGGACAGTAATAAGGAAACATGATTAGTTATCATTCTCGAAAGTATGTATGAGTCAATAATCTTCTCTTTACGCTCTTGGATTTTGACACGGTTGTAGCTTTCAATCATTTCCCTGATTTCAAGCACCGTTAAATCCCAAAAATCAAGAGGCTTACCCCCGATGTCCAAAAACATAGGATAAAGCCTCTCAATAATCTGCGTTACCGTTAAGATTACTCGACTACTGTCATTTTCTTCTTGGAAGTTTTCTTGTCCTTGCTTCCTCGTGGAGTAAAACCCGACACTTCAAAGAGTGGCATTAAAACCTCTGTCATGAAGGTTGTTTGGTCTCCACCATTATCCACGTATTCATCGTATAGATCGTAGACATCCTCAAGAGAATACCCATTCTCATACTTTTGCAAAGCTCCATGAATCAAGAGCAATACAACTTTTAAAGGAGGCAAAGGAAACTCTTCGCCAGCTTCAGGCATGAAGATTTTCAGTAAGTTCATACCGATTTTTTCTTCAACTTTTGCTGCTTGATGAGATGAAAGTCGTAGTTTTAACTCTTTCTCATCGCTAATCTTCCAAATTGAGTAAGGTAACGCCATTTAATTAACCTCCAAGACCGTCTGTAAATTCCAATTCTGACTGCAATGCAATCTTAAGTGTGAACTCGATAACGGCATTGACACCGCCACCGCCCAGTTTAACAGATACTTGGCCTTCAAAATTGACCTTAGTACCGTCTGGATAAGCTTGTTCAAAGTAGAGTTTCTTCTTGTCGTCTGCTGCCTTACGCAATACACGGTAAGGAGCAGTTTCGCTTGAATTGTTATAAGAGAACTTGTACTCCAATTCCCCTGCATCACCAATACCAAATTCGTACTTCTTAACTTTATCTTCAAGAGTAGTGTTCTCTACTTTTTCAGGTTCGATACCAAACTCTGGTACTTCTTTCAATCCAACAAGCTTAGTATAGCTACCTTTGGTTTCGCTATAAGAAAGCGTAATTCCGTTTGCTAACATGTTTAATTCTCCATTCTAAATTGAAAAACAAGCTCTAAGTGTAAGTCAACAACCCCTTCAAAACGCATGACCTTATGTCTCAAATGGGACGGGTCTGGCACGTCTTGGCAGTCGGTTCTTCGTAAACCTAAAGACTCAAAAATCTGATTGATTTTAACAGCTAACTCACTAGTGCTTGTATCATCAAAGATATCCACCTTGTAGCGGATAGAGGATTTTTGTTCCTGGTCATCAAACCAATCACCTGGCTTGTTTTGTTCTTCCAAAAAAATAACGACTGGAAAAGTCTCCCAATCGCTAGGATACGTATCAGTCACATTATCTGCAACCTTTTGCAATTCTTTATAAATAACAGGCTTGATATTAATCATTTTATTTGTTCTCTTATCTTTCTACGGACATAATCCGAAATATTCTTAGACACACGCTCTTGATTGTCTCTCAAAGCTGGATAAAGATAAGGCTGAGCAGGTTGACCATACATCTTGTAGAACTCCCCAATCTTTTGAAAGTGGTAAGGCCCTACATTGATTTGGTCTTCATGCACATACCACGGACTAGAGCGATAAGTCACGCTGACTTCTGGAGAGATACCAGAATGGCTAGCCTGACCCTTGGGTCCTGTTCCAAACTCAACATAAGGAGCATAGTGTAGATTTGTGTAAACCTCACCTATAGCCTTATCTCCGTCCATTTTAACCCTAGTCTTGATACTGTTTCTAAGTTCTCCATTGTTGCCTGGTGCTAGTCTTTTAGCATCAGCTTGGACAACCTTTATAGCAGCATTGTGTACCGCACGTAAGACGATATCCTCGCCAGTTTTTTTACTAGCCAATCGTCTACATTTAGCTATGAGCCTATCTGCCCCTCGTAGCTCTGACACGCTCTAACTCCAAAACTTGATGATATGTGTAGACCTTTTTAGAGATAACCCTGTGAGTCACTTCCGTCGGGCTATCGATACACACACCATCTTTCACTTTGATAGTAGCTGACTTGTTGGCATTTGCGTTCAAAATATCATTGACACGCTCACCATACATCTCAGATTGTAGCTTACTGCTAGCTGGCCACAACTCAAGGCGGACTGTCTCAGCTTCCTTGGCATATCCTTCTTTTACGACGCCTTCCTCTGTGACAGTCTTTTCAAACCGTCGCATTGGATAAGGTTTCAGTCTACTCTGCTTCAAAAACATGACCTGCCACCCTTGCTAATCTGTGCATGCGTATACGCTGTAAAAGACCCGTAGACAGGCCGTTTTCTCCGTAGACTACTGCTATACCACCCTCGGTTCTGGAATGCTCTCCTTCCGCTCCTGAGCGGTTGTGGAGTTCGATAGCAACCTCAGGTATTAAGCGACTTAAAGCAGGTGTCAAAGATGTGCGATTCGTCTCTGACAAGATAAGATTTGTAGCCCTCGTTTGGAGCAACATGAGAAGCTGAGTATCTTCTTCGCCTGTCATTTTCTTCAGCAACTCTATAGACATATCAATCCTCTTCTAAAAACTCAGGCTCAGGGAGAATTTCCTCAAGAACGTCTGAGATAGCGACACCATTGCTGGCGAAATTATCTGCCAGCTCGGCATAGCGCTCCTCAGTAATCTCAAGTTCCTCTCCTGCCAGTCGTTTCACATTTAATTCCCAGTCATAGAAATCTTGTTTGATTTTAAATTTCACTTTTTAAATCCTCCAACACCTCTACAATTTCAGCTTTTGATAACTTATAGGCACCAGTTATGCCAGCTTCTTTAGCTAGATTCTTCAACTCTTCTAAAGTCTTATTTTCTAAATCAGAATACTGGCCAGCTTGCTCCTCTTGGATATAATGACGTCGTAGCAATAAGCTCATATCATCACCTCTTACTCACCGAATTTTACAACTCGTGTAGGGTCGTATAGGTAAACACCATAGTGTTTGTCACCAGTGATAACCGTTGTCTTTTTAAGGATGTCACGGTCTGTTTCGATAGCCACATCACGTTTTAGCATGATAACAAACGCACCATATTTATTGGCATCATCTGTCTGAGTCTGGCTAGGAGACACTTTGACAAGGAAACCTTTACCTTCTTCAACTTTTTTAGAGCGGACGATTTGCACACCAGCAACTTCACCAAAGGTCCCAGAAACAACCATATTTGCTCCAAGCTCTGAACCTTTAGTCCATTCTTTTGCTACGTCGGTTTTTAGCTTAGTAGCATCTTTAGGGTTGATGATAGCAACATACTGTGCATCTTCTTCATCCTCAAAAATATCAAGAGCCTTATCAATTGCCTCAAGAGTTGTTGGAGTTTCTGCAACGTGCTGTGTTGCAGTCTTAGCCACCGCTACCAAATCATCATCAATCTTGTTAGCAATAGCCAAACCAAGCTGGTAAGTGGCTTGACCTAGCGGGTCACCAAGACCTGACAAAAGAGCTTCATCGGTAATTTCATAACCTTTAGCAGCCTTTTTGATGGTCATAGTAGTCTTTTTAGTAGTCAATTTGTCTGGAGAAATAGCTTGACCTTCTCCAACCTCAGTCGCATCTCCTGCGTACTCCCATGCTGGAACTGTTAGAGTGTTCCCTGGTTGTCCTTGGAGTGCTGTTTCCACATAAGCAAGTGGAGTAAATTTAATCAATTTAGGTAGTTTAGCGGAAACCATGTCCGCCATCACTTCTGGGTTAACCATAGTGGCTAGTTTAGTTTGTCCTGCTGTCATTTATTTTAACCTTTCAATTTCTTATAGAGTTCTGGGTTCTTTTGATAGAGTTCATTTCGACTCTGATAACCCATGCGAGCAAATTCTTCTTTTGTGATACCGTCACTATCGACTGGTGCTTGCTTCATTGGAGCTCCGCCTTTTAGCTTTTCTTGTACGCCTTTTTGCACGGCTTGTTCCCATGATTTCTGTAATACAGCGACAGACTGCGATACCGTCTCTGCGCTTGTCAAATCAACTACATTCACTAACTCAACAGGTAAGTCACGTTCACTTAGCATTGCTTTAGCCTCTGCGGTCAATTCCTTACGAGCAATAGCCTTTTCACGGTCAGCTAGTTCTTGCTCACGCTGATCCAACTGATATTTCTGTTTTTCATCAGCGTTCATCTTAGCAAGCTTCTTAGCTTCGTTTTCCTTGGCTTCTTGCTCTGACTTCCACTTGGCAAACTTCTTATCGATGATAGCATCGACATCTGCGTCCGTGTACTTCTTCTCGTCTTGCGGTTGTTGTGCAGGTTCTGCAGGTACCTTTTGTTCTTCAACCGTTTCGACTGTTTGTGTTTCTTCGTTCATTGCGAACCTCCTATTTTTAAAGTCGTCCCCGACTGTAATTTCCATAGCTTTTAGTGTCTTCAATGCTTGGACAATATTAAAACCGTACGGGATTCCATACGGTTAGAGCATGAGAAAACCGCCTCGATTTCGATTCGGTTTATAGTGGTTTATTGCAACAAAAAAGCGCCTAGATTACTATCTAAGCGCAAGATAGGCAGGACTGTCGGGGCTCCTGCATTTCTCGACCCACTATAAGTGGCGCGTTGGTGACAGATTCTCAACCTCTATCTTTACCAAAAGTATAGCACTATTTTTCCTTTTTGTAAAGCGTCAACATATTTTTTCCATTCTTTTTAACTTGACGAATCCCCACCTTGTTAAAGTGAATGACTAGCATTTCATCTCGTGGCACCATCACCGCTTCCATAATGACCTTATCTTTGTTAGGTATTTTTACATATGAAATAATTGATTTTTCAACCCTCTCTGAATTATCTAGAATCAAATAAGGTTTTTGAACTGCCTCTTTTATTAACATAAACTCATCTAAGGAATACTGTTGTCCATGTCTCACTAATGAAGTAGCTAAACTGCTAACATCTATATAAGCAGAACTTACTCCTATCAATTTGGTTATATCACTCGAAAAATTACCTAATTCATATTCAGATTTTAGTAAGCCTACGAGTTGTTCTTTCGATAATCCACCCTTCCCAATTTCATCCCATGCGTTACTAACATCAGAAAACAATTTTTGGGTATTATATCTTGAAACGGTTTGGTCACTTTTCTTGTAATCTTGTATTTCATTTTTTACATCTTTCG
The DNA here is from genome assembly GCF_013277285.1 of Streptococcus sp. 339. Lineage (NCBI taxonomy): Bacteria > Bacillati > Bacillota > Bacilli > Lactobacillales > Streptococcaceae > Streptococcus > Streptococcus sp. 339. The sequence continues at coordinate 19,452 of NZ_VMMR01000063.1, forward strand.
CAACATACTTGCTATACCACTCTTTATAAGTCATATCAGCAGGTACTAGCTCGGTCTTACCTGTTTCTGGATTCCTTGCTCTGCGCTTCAGCTTGCTGTAGTCTGCGTCCTCATCGTATGCGACAGTAGTAGACCTACACCACGGATGCATAGGCGGACAATTGACACCAGGGACAGCCTTATCCCTATCATAGACCTTATTATCGTGCTCTTGGCAGATATGTGATGTACGCTTGTCTAAGACGGCTACAAAGATATACTTCTCTATGTCTGCTTCTTCATAGCTGAGTAGTTCCATTTGGTTATGAAAAAAGGCTGATTCTGTCCGAACCAAACGCCTCGCATCATTCTGACCGACATCGAATCGTTCAGCAATTGCTTGTGCCGTTTCTCGTGTTCCTCTTCCTGTCATGAGGCTCATGAGTAGTTCATCTTTTATGCTAGAAGTAAGCTTCCCCGTATTCTTCCAGATGTTTGTTGAGTAGGTACTTCCATCTCCTACCCAACTAAAAGACTGTAGATGTTTAATCTCGCTCTCAGGAAGCCCAGAAAAGCCATATGCCAGCCCTGTCTGCTGTTGCAGGTCAAAGGTAGCCTTGTAGTAACTATCCTTCATCAGGTCGCTATAAAAGGCGTCTGAACCCGTCTTCTCTGAATGATAGATAGATTCACGCATACGATCTAAATCGTCGCTCAAACGCTCTAGGCGCTTCATGCGGAAAGAATAAGCTGGGCTGTCTAAGTCAGCCAGTAGCCTTTGGATATTCGGGTCATTCGGTCTTGCTTCAAGCACCTTACGAAGTTCGTTCAAGTTTTTCTTGTCTTTCATGTTCTTCAAGACTTGTCTAGCATCTACCTGACTTAAACCATAATCCCGTTGGAACTTATCAAAAATCTTATTGACTTCCTTATCCAAGTAAGTCTTGGCTTCCTGATAGACCTTATCGAACTGGTCTGCCTGCTTTTCGGCCTTGTCCATCTGCTGGTAAATCAGATTGGCTTTCCTCTTCGCCCAATACTCCTGATTCTTCATCCTCTACCTCGTCTTCGGGTTTCGTGTTGTCTTTGTTGAACATCGACATGTCTTCCATGTTCTTCTTTTTCTCTTCTTCCAAGGCTTCCAGCTCAGCGTCAGGGTCTTCCACAAACGGCAAGAGAGAAATAAGCTGCCTATTGGTCACTTTACCTTCCAAATTGTTCACAATCTGAGAGATTTCCAGCAAGTTTTTGGGCAAACCACGGCTGAATTGTGGAACGATTGAATGAGACTCTAGTGCAATCTGTTTCATACCCAAGTAATGAGCAAAAATCGCAATACGCTGTCTTAATCCACGCTTGTAGTTCGCTTCCTTGGTCTTGGTAATCATCTCAAGGCCCATTAGCTTGAATTCCATAGCTCAATTTTGTTACCGTAGAGGCTCTTTATCCTCTACTTCTTACGGTTTCCCGTAAGTTCAGACTATCTCTTCACCCTTATCAGGGTGTCGGATTTCGTGGATATTTCTGCATATAAAAAAAACGATACTATGTACCGTTTCTCACTTAGCTTACTCTATCTAGTCGTTAAACCTTACTGATATTTCTACCAGCAGTGGTAATTGATTAGCTTCAGTAATATGTCACAAATCTCCCTTTTTCATCTCGAACAATTGTCTTACCAGACATGTCCACACCTTTTGAAAATTGTCTTAAATCGTATTTTTTATAATTCAATAAGATATCATCTATTGTTTCATCATTAACGATTATATCATCTCGTTTTATGGAACGATAATATCTGTAGACAAGAGTTGAAAAAGAAATGTTGTTTTCTTCAGATAATTTTTTTAGATAGTCTCTCAAGATATATCCCTTATACTTAACGTTATCAGAACGATTACGTTTATTTGTATGTTCAGGAACCCACCTACAATTACTTGGTGAGTAGTCTTTGTCATTATCTATCCTATCTAATTGCAAACCAAATTCTACTCCGTTTTGCATTGCCCAACTTCTGAACTTAGCTACATCACTAAATTCATCAGAAACACCTATTCCACGTTTCCCATACCATTTATAAGCCCAATGTTTTTCATCATAACACCTTGCTAACATAGAGTAATAAACTTGATTTAGATGTTTGTGCATTTTATCTTTTATCATTCATCTTCTCCTAGATTATTATACTCTTATTATACCATAACAGAATATAAATATCTAGGTTATTACTGTTTTGCGCCTTCCAATTTTAACCCGATTTATTACCTCAAAGTTACCTTTGAGGAGGGCAACTATTTCACCCCCGAAGTATTCCCTGCGAAATTCTCATCAGTCAAATTAGGCACATGGCTAAATGTGTAGATGTCCTCTTTAAGAGCTGTACGCAAGATTTCAGTAGCACTTTCGTCCAGCGTATTCTTCAAGAACTCAGCCCTTGCACTATCGCCCGGCAATTCCAAAAGACCTTCTTCAGAAAGAATCTTCATTGCTACCTTAGCGTCTTCTGGAGTGTCTGCTAACTGCGTGCCATACAAGACAAGTATAGACTCTACAGCCTGTTCCTTATCATTGACACGATTCCCCATCAAGGAATTATAAGCGTCTATCAAGCTAATTTGTTGCTCATAGTCACCAATTGCAAAGTGATTGTTGCGATATTCGATAATTGGGATTTGCCCAAGGTTGTGAGGGGTTACCTGCTCATTCTGAGTTGTTCCTGAATCTGTACTTCTCAGCACCATGTGATAGTGCAGATTTTCGGTAAAAACCTCAGCCTGGTACTTGGTAGTGTCTTTCGTATCGTCTTTTACTTCATAGTAATAGACCGCAAACAAAGGCTTCCGCTCAATACTATCATCGTAGACCATGAAAGTATTCTCCGGATCAATACTAGTTGAATCCAACTCAGCCATACCCTCTTTAGCATAGATGTACTCGTAAGCACGACCATAGATAGCCATGTTCAAAGCATTCTGAGCATCTACTTGGTCAATTTCAGCACCATCAAAGGCTGTAAGTAGTTCATCGATATCACCGTCAGCAGTATTGTTATACTTGATAGGATTGCCCATAAAATAGCCCGTAGCCGTGTCTGCAATATCCTTGGCATGATTAGCTACCGTCTTGTAATTGGGTGCGTTCTCGTTGCGTCTCTTGTGATTTAAGATAGCATGTTCACCCAAGTAGTAGCTTTTAAGCTTCTTCAAACGTGAGCCTTCAGTGCTATGCTTCGTTATCAATTTATAAATCAGGTCTTTCTTCAAAGAACCCTCATCATATCCATCCCGTGGATAGGTTAAATATTGGTACATGTCTTTCCTCTCTATAGGCCATAATCAGAACGTCTGCGGACGGTTGCTTTTGGTTGCGAATGTTGCGAGTAAATCGCATAACGCACCGCATCCAGCACGTCGTCGTTCTCTTTCACTGGCTCGCCTGTTTTTTCATTCCAGATGTATTGATAGACCTCATCTTTGAACTTGCTGACCTTGTTTGATACAACAAAAAAGTGCCCAGCTTTCATCAGCTTGGCTACTTCTTCAATACCAGACAATACCGCTTTATTAGCGTTGAATGTTCTTAATTGCTCTCTTTGAAATCTTGCAACGTGTTCAGGTCGTGCGCTATCTGCCCAGAAAGTAATGTTTCCGTATCGTTCCTTGATATTCTTAGCAAGATCTACCCAAAAATCTATCTCTCTGTACTGGTGTGCATGTTCCTCTAGCAGATAAACCGAACCGTCAGGCGTTTCTCCAATAACAACAATAGAGCCAAAGTGTTCATACCCCCAGTCAACACCAGCATAGACTTTAGTGATATCTTCTGGTACGTTATCTACAACCATATTCTCGCTAAAATCACGATAGACGACGCCCTCACCAGTCACCCACAGACCAAGAATATCTCGGTCATAAAATACACCAGCTGGTGTCGCATTCTTGATATTCTCTCGGTATCTGTCAGACATGAATGTATTATCATCTAACTTAAAATGAAAGTCGATGATCATATCGTCTCCAGAGTTGATATAATCCCGTCTGAGCCAGTGTGTCGGGATGACTGGGTTGCTATCCCAAACAATCCTAGCACCCTCTCCTGAGCAACGTGAGATGATTTCCTTGAATACTTGTTCGTTAGCAAGAGATGCCTCGTTTACATAAGCTCCAAAAGCAGTAAAACCACGGGCGCGTTTTAAACCAGATATAGAACCGGTGTAGACTTGAACTACCTTGACACCGCAAAGGGTAAAAGCTCCGTGCTTATCGTATTTAGGTTCAATATCAAACATGTTATACAGCTCCTGAATGATATTGTTTTGTATCGATGTTGAAGATGTTCCAGCTAAGATATACATCGGCTCATCTATGTTTAATCTATCCGCTGTTTCTCTCACTCGTGCAATCTCATTCATGAAGACCATGTTGTTTAGAACAGTTTTACCTGAACGTTTTGCACCATGGAGACCACAGATAAAAAAATCATCATTCAATACTCGTGTAAGCACTTCTTCTTGTCGCTTTGTAAATTTATTTGTCATCAAAAGCACCTCTCAAAGCCTTGGCGAAGTCTATCAATTTATCGTCTTGTTCATTATCCACACCGATTTGTGATTTAAGTTTTTCGATTTCAAGTTCTAGTTTCTCAGCTTGTTTAGCAGTCGGATAACGCTTCAATATCTCAGCTATCGCTTTAATAACTGTGTTATTATCTGCCTTTTTCGTAACTCTATCCACCTCACCAGTGACAGGGTTCATCATCAAAACTTCCTCAAGTCGCTGGCCTCTTGCAATGTCTGAGAGAATCGAAAGAGCCTCTTTAGCGCTCAAAATATTTTCATCGTGCATCTTTTCAGTTTCGGTTTGTATAAACGTTTTAACGCTTGCATTTTCTAGCAATTTACTAGCGGTTGTTTTAGCATACGCTTCACTATAACCTGCGAATATTGCGGATTGATAGACATTACCAGTCCTCAAATACTCGCTCGCAAACATCTTTTGTCTTTGATTTAACCCAATGTCCATCACCACCTTTCGAATAATCAAAAAAAGCCACACGATGTGCGACCTTCTTGCAAGACGACTACAACCTTGCGTGCGTATTAAATTTTGACTTCTTTTTTATTTTTTGTAGTCTTTACAACCTCTGAGGGAATCAAACCCTCTAGCTTATAACTTATCCGGAGTATAATTAGCTACGCAATCATGCAAGGTCTAGTCGCTCCGCAACCATTTGTAAGTTAATGAGTGATATATGAATGCTAAGCCTACTGCCTACCCCATTCTGGGACACAAACACTCAAATGACAGCAGCTGGAATCGAACCAACTGGTCTAGCAGTAAAACGCACGTTTGGTAAAAGTTTCAAGGAGACCCAAACAACCTGCTAACCTGTCCTTACTGTCTAAGAGACCGAAGCCTCGGAAAAATATAATAAAGTATAAAGGAGACGTCAATTGACCTATCACTTGACAATACTATTTTACCATGTAAAATAAGCCATTTCCTAGCAATTTACTTGCAAATATCTCCCAAAAATTTACGAAAGACAATCAGCTTACCTTTTCGATAGGCTTCCGCAAATTCCAAAGCGCCTCTGCTAAGCATGCGGTAGAACTCACTTTCAGAATAGCCTAAGTCCATATAGATAGCCTTGTCTGATAATTGGATTTTCATATCCATGTACTTCTTTGTGATAACCTGCCGAACGTATGGATCCATAATGCAGTTCACAGCTCTCTCAATTTCCAAAACCTCTGCCTCTGCATCCACATGTTCGATAACCATATTCTCAGTGGCTGTGTTCTTACCAGTAAACGTCTTTGGTTCAAATGAGTAGGTCGTTGTAATTTTAGGCAAATACTCAGCGCCTGCCATCCGGACATACGAGCGATAACTCTCTAGAACGTCATATACATTTTTTTTGGTAAATTGCACGTCAACGCTTTTTAATAACCTCACAACATCGCTCCTTTATGATATAATATTTTTAGCGAACATATCACAAAGGAGTCAGCTGTGCTGGCTTTTTTCTTGCTTTGTTCCGTTTTTATATGTATACTGTATGTATACAAAATAAAGGAGAAACAAATGAATACTGTTAAAACTCGTAAGGTTGGGAACTCTGTCACTGTGACCATTCCCAAAACACTCAATGTTCCAGAAGGTCAGGAAATGTTTGTCTACAAGGGTGTAGATAATGTCATTGTCCTAGCTCCAAAAATTCCAGACCCATTTAGCGGCGATGCAGACCTACGCATGGAAGATGACTTTGAAGGGGTAAAATTCCTTGACAGCGAAATATGATTACATTCCAGAAAAACAGGACATCATCTGGATTGACTTCGACCCGTCTGTTGGACGTGAGATTCAGAAACGCCGTCCTGCTATTGTCGTCTCGCGTAGAGAATATTCGGAGCGGACGGGATTTGTTGCTGTATGCCCTATTACACACGGTCAAAGCAGACTAGAAGAACAAGGCCTGCTCGTTCCTGTGCGTTCCAATAAGGTAGATGGCTCTGTCAATCCACTCCAACTCTATACTTTTGACTTTAGAGAGCGCAAGGCTCAAAAAATCACAACCATGGATACAACCAGTTTTCAGAAGGTTGTCCAACTCTACAACTTCATCTTCGAAGCCTAGTCCTTATGGATTGGGCTTTTTTAGTTCTTCTCTAATTCCTCAATCAACCAATCAAGGTTCTTACGTGCTTTCTTCAGGTCTTCCAGACCGTTTGCGCCTTGGTAGTGGCTGGGTTTGTTTATGTTGTCTGTCATGTTAAGTCCTCCTCATAAAAATCATATCATTCAAATTCCTCCAAGCGAGATTATTACTTTGATTTCTAAACTCTCGCTTTTTGTAAGGAATCTGATGTTTATTCAAGCAGTAATATACCTGATTGTAATGTAGTCCTAATTTTTGTGCGATATCTTTTACAGCTATACCTTGATTGGCTAGCGAAACTACATCTTTGTGAAATATAGTCAAGTCTAAAATTTTTCGTTTCCCTAATTTTCGGATGCGGTCTCGAATGGCTTTCTCACTACGTCCTAAGATACGAGCCAAGGTCTTGTACGAAAAGCGTTGGTAGTATTTCAGGATATAGCTATCATCTGCGTCTGACCATTTGGGCTTAAATTGCAAGTTAGGATTGTATTTCTGAAGTTTGGCTAATTTTGACCGAACTGCGTTGTAACTTCTATCCAAAAACTTGCAAGCCTGTGTTAAATCATGCTCTTCTCTGGACAAGACGTACCACTCCAGATAATCAACCTCATCTTCTGTCCATCTACGTCCTGCCATAATGTTTATACGCTCCATGTAAATAATAAGTGCCATCTTTACGCTTGTTTACGTAATACGTATATTGCCCATCTGGACTAGCGTAGGAAATCTGCTTCTCTCCTGCCCAGATACCATTGTCACGCATCATATGGCAATTCTCCATAATCCATTCTACGTCAGGCATCTAGTAACTCCTTGTTTTCGTAGATGTTGCCAACGACTCTATAAGAGTAACTTTCATCGCTAAGAATTTCATGAAAGGGCGCAATATCATCTACACTTATTGCTTCTATCATAAAGACAGCTTGCTCATTATCCCAAGTCAATTTTGCATTCCCAAGGACTTCTCCTTCATCTTGAATTTCAAGAACATCCCCCTCAAAGATTTCCTTGCCGTTCTTATCCTTGAGTCCTGTTGATTGCATGAGGATCAATTCTGACTTTTCGATAGGAATAAGAAGTTTGGAGTCCGATGTTGGTTTTTCCATGTTGCAAATCAAGCCGTTATCTGTGATAAAAAAATGTTCTACGAATTTCTTTTCTACGCTATCCCACACTCTAAATTTTGGTGTCATGCCAAATCCTCCTCCTTCACAAAGCTGCCATCAATCCAACGACCCTTGCGATCTTTGATTTCTTGGTATGCCAGTTCAAAACACTCTTCAAAATCATAACCTAGCGACTTGCTGATTGATTTTAGATGACCAATCAATAGAGTCAATGATTTTATACGTAAGGTCATAAGTTTCAGATGTTGTTCTGTTTGAATGTTGCTAATACATGTATTTGCGTACGCGAATGATGTCATAATATCGTTCTTTCTAACATTCTTCGACTCTTCAAAAATACTATCCAAATCCACTTTGCTCAACAATCCCAGACCGACAATCACGACTGCGCAATCTCCAATGCTATCCTTGGTCAGCTTCTCATTCTTCTTGAGATAGCCTGCGCACAACTCACCGAACTCTTCGCTAAGTTTTAATGACTGCTTGTCTAGTCGTCCACCGTTTTCTAAATCACGGTCAATAAACCATTGTTTGACTTTTTCTAGTGTGTTCATAGTAGTACCTCATCCCC
>NZ_VMMR01000064.1:0-11137 GCF_013277285.1 Streptococcus sp. 339
TCGTTATAATTCATCGGCTATCTTATTGATTTTTCTGAGTCTGTGATTGACACCACTTTTTGTAAGGGGATTGCTGAGGCTATCTGCTAACTGCTGGATAGAGTAGTCTGGGTGCTGAATCCGCAACTGCGCTACTTCCTGCAAATCCACTGGCAGATTTTCTAAGCCCATAATATCTTTTATTTTACTGATATTGTTAATGGTCTTCATGCTGGCAGAAACTGTCCGAGCGATATTAGCTGTCTCGGCATTATTAGCCCGATTGAGGTCGTTACGGGTTTCTCGCAAAATCTTAACCCGCTCAAAATCATCCCGTGCCTGCATGGCTCCGATTACTATCAAGAAGTCCATAATGTCTTCTGCTCGCTGGAGATAGGTCACAGCCCCCTTCTTGCGCTCAAGCACCTTGGCATCCAGTAAAAACTGTTGGAGAAGGGAGGCAATTCCTTGCGCGTGGTCCAGATAAACAGAACTGATTTCCAACTGGTACTTACCTGATTCAGGGTCACGAATACTTCCATTTGCCAAGAAAGCACCACAAAGATAAGCACGACCTGCTTCCTCATCCGATAAAATCGCCTCATCAATACCTGTTTCCAGGTCAAAGAAAGAGTCTGCCAAGTGCAAATCACTTAACAAATCCTGCACCTTTTCATCTGTAAAAACGGTATAGACCCGATTCTTGCGAAGATTGCTCCGTTGGTGGTGACGAATTTCCGATTTGATTTCATAGAAATGGAGAAAGGACTCATAGAGGTGACGGGCCAGTTTGGCATTTTCTGTCACAACTGACAAAGTCAAGCCCGAAGTCGAGAGACCGATGCTACCAGACATTTTGATAATGGCAGATAATTCATACCGGCTCAGATGGTGTTGACCTAGGATTTCTTCTTTTACTGCTACTGTGAAACTCATTTTCTCACCTGTATAATCCGCATCAACTCATCCACAATCAAATCTCCATCGTGGAAGGCACCGCCATTTTCCAGACGAAGGAAGTTGGATGAAATCACGCGCGGAACTTGCTTACAAAGACCAGCAAAATCATGTTCCACCTGGACCAAGTATTCATCAAAGCGATTGGAATTCATGTATTCTTGAGGCACTTTTTCGATATTCACCAAGACCGTATCGATAAAAGGTCGGCTAAGGTGACGATGCAAGACTTCCACGTGATCACTATCTGTAAAGTGTTCTGTCTCCCCACGTTGGGTCATAATATTGCAGACATAGGCGATTTCTGCCTTGGTTTCCAAAAGCGCCTGCCCGATTTCCTTAATCACGATATTGGGCAAAATAGAGGTAAAGAGAGAACCAGGTCCGAGGACAATCATGTCACTTTCAAGAATGGTCTGGACTACTCGACGGCTGGCCAGAGGTGTATCATCGTTGAAGGTATTGGTTACATAGACATGGTCAATCATGCCTGGATGGTCTGCGATATGACTCTCTCCAGCCACTTCTGTCCCATCTTGAAAGACTGCATGCAAGGTCAAAGGATGGTCGCTGGAAGGATAAATCTTCCCAGTTGTATGGAAAAACTTGCTCAATAACTGCATGGCATTATAGGTCGAACCCTGCATTTCTGACAGACCTGCAATAATGAGATTGCCCAATGGATGGCCAGCAAAGGCTCCGGCATCCTCGGAAAAGCGATACTGAAAGACTTTCTCATAAAACTTAGGCATATCCGACATGGCCACAAGGACATTACGAAGATCACCTGGCGGTGTCAATTGCTGCATATTTTTTCGGAGTTCACCTGATGAACCACCATCATCCGCCACCGTTACGATAGCAGCGATTTCCACATCTTTTTCACGCAGACTTTTAAGAATGACGGGGATCCCAGTACCTCCACCAATCACCGTTATCTTTGGTTTTCTCATGAACGGTTTACCGTTTCCTTTCTCCGGTCTTTGTCGCGATGCCCTTCATTAACAGGCCAATTCTTGGATAAGTCCTGCGCCAAGCGTTTAGCAAAGGCCACACTACGGTGTTGTCCACCTGTACAACCCATGGCAATGGTCAAAACAGACTTCCCTTCCTTTTGGTAACTTGGCAAAATCGGCTCAATCAAGGCCAATAAATGCTGATAAAAATCTTCTGACTCAGGATGATTCATGACATAGTCATAAACAGGTTCATCCACACCCGTTTGGTTTCTCAGCTCTGGAAGGTAGTAGGGATTTGGCAAAAAGCGCACATCAAAAACCAAGTCTGCATCAATTGGGATTCCATATTTAAAGCCGAAAGACATGACTTCGATACGGAAAGACTGGGCTTGTTCTTGATCTGAAAACTGCTCTGCAATGGTTTTACGTAGCTCACGAGGAGTGAGTTCAGTTGTATCCACCACATTTTGGCTCATATTTTTCAAAGGCGCCAAGAGCTCACGTTCCAGCTTGATTCCATCCAAAATCCGACCATCTGCAGCTAGTGGGTGACTCCGTCTGGTTTCCTTGTAACGCGCGACCAATTCCTTATCAGCTGCATCCAAAAAGAGAATTTTAAAGTCCAGTTCTTCCTTGTTTTCCAACTCATCCAAAACAGTTTGAATCTCCGAGAAGAAAGAACGGCTACGCATATCCACTACCAAGGCCAACTTAGGATCGTCTTCCTTTGTTTCCACCAACTGCAAAAACTTAGGCAAGAGAGCTGGCGGCATATTATCAATAGTAAAATAACCCAAATCCTCAAAGGACTGAATGGCTACAGTTTTGCCTGCACCACTCATTCCTGTCACAATCACCAAGTGAAGTTGTTTCTTTGTCATCTTTTTCTCCTTATATCAAAAGAAGTTTGGCAACACCAAACTTCAACTAGCTTATCCAATCTCTGCGATGACTTCGATTTCGACTTTTACATCACGAGGAAGACGAGCTACCTCTACTGCTGAACGAGCTGGGAATTCCTCTTTAAAGGCCGTTTGGTAAACCTCGTTAAAAGGAACAAAGTCGTTCATATCGCTCAAAAAGCAAGTTGTTTTGACAACATGGTCAAAGTCAGTTCCTGCTTCTGCCAAAATAGCACCGATGTTTTTCAAGACTTGTTCTGTCTGTTCTTGAATCGTTTCTCCAACGATTTCTCCAGTTTCAGGAGAGAGAGGAACTTGACCACTAGCAAACAAAAGGTTGCCAACGATTTTTCCTTGAACATAGGGTCCGATAGCCTTTGGAGCCTTGTCTGTATGTATTGTTTTTGCCATTTTCTTTTCCTCACAATTTTTCTAAGATTGCATCCCAAGCCTCATCCATTCCTGCCTTGCTGACAGATGAAAAGAGGATAAAGTCGTCACTTGGATCAAAGTTTAATTTCTTTTTGATTGCTGATTCGTGCTTGTTCCATTTACCACGTGGAATCTTGTCCGCCTTGGTCGCAACGATGATAACCGGAATCTCGTAATACTTGAGAAATTCGTACATCTGCACATCATCTGCTGACGGGTCATGACGGAGATCCACCAAACTGACCACTGCACGAAGATTTTCTCGAGTCGTTAGGTACTCCTCAATCATGCGCCCCCACTTTTCACGTTCCTTTTTGGAAACGCGGGCATAGCCATAGCCAGGCACATCCACAAAGCGCATCTTGTCGTCAATGTTAAAGAAGTTGAGCAACTGAGTTTTCCCAGGTTTCCCTGACGTACGAGCCAGATTCTTACGGTTCAGCATGGTATTGATAAAACTAGACTTACCAACATTTGAACGCCCTGCTAGGGCAATCTCTGGCAGTTCATCCTGCGGATAATGAGACTTGTTGGCTGCACTGAGCAAGATTTCAGCATTATGTGTATTGATTTCCATAGTCACCTCTAGGCTGTTTCCAAGATTGGTTTATCCGTTCCATCGACAGCTTCTTTTGTGATGCGAACCAATTTCACATTTTCCTGACTCGGTACTTCAAACATGACATCTAGCATGGTTTCTTCGATGATGGAGCGAAGACCACGCGCCCCTGTCTTCCGTTCGATGGCCTTATTGGCAATCTCTTGAAGAGCTTCGTCGTCAAATTCCAACTCGACATCATCATAAGATAACAAGGTTTGATATTGTTTGACCAAGGCATTTCTTGGCTCTTTCAAGATACGAACCAAGTCATCAATCGTTAATTGCTCAAGGGCTGCAAAGACAGGCAAACGTCCGATTAACTCAGGTATAATCCCGAATTTTTGAATATCTTCTGCGATGATTTCTTGCATGTAGGAGCTGTTTTCGTCAATCGCCTTGTTGTTTTGACCAAATCCAATAACTTTCTCACCCAGACGTTGTTTGACAATTTCTTCAATACCATCAAAGGCACCACCCACGATGAAGAGGATATTTTTAGTATCCACTTGAATCATCTCTTGTTGTGGATGCTTGCGTCCACCTTGAGGCGGTACGCTAGCAACAGTTCCCTCAATAATCTTGAGAAGAGCTTGTTGCACCCCTTCACCAGAAACGTCACGTGTGATAGACACGTTTTCGCTCTTCTTGGCAATCTTGTCAATTTCATCCACATAGATAATGCCACGCTCTGCACGTTCAATGTTAAAGTCAGCAGCCTGCAAGAGTTTGAGAAGGATATTTTCCACGTCCTCACCCACATAACCAGCCTCCGTCAGTGCTGTCGCATCCGCAATAGCAAAAGGCACGTTCAAGCTCTTAGCCAAGGTCTGGGCAAGGAAAGTTTTCCCTGAACCAGTTGGCCCAATCATCAGGATGTTTGACTTCTGCAAATCCACATCTTCTGACTCTTCACGCGTATCGTGGAAATTGATACGTTTGTAGTGGTTATAAACCGCCACTGCCAAGGCACGCTTGGCACGATCTTGACCAATTACATAGTGGTTCAAGATATGGAGGAGTTCAATTGGTTTTGGCACCTCAGACAAGTCTGCCAAGACTTCCTCAACCAATTCTTCTCGAATGATTTCCTGAGCCAACTCCACGCATTCATTACAAATAAAAGCATTGTTGCCAGCGATTATTTTTTGTACTTCTTCTTGATTTTTGCCACAAAATGAGCAATAAACCATCATATCATTTTTTCTATTTGTAGACATGATTTCCTTCCATTCTATACTGTCATTCTATCTAAAATAAGGTCATGTAAAAAGCATGAATACTATTGACCAGATTGGTAAAGGCATTTAACCAAAGGAGGATAGAAAGCCCGTAACGCTTTTTACGAAAAGCCTGTGCTCCTGCCAGAAGGCAGATGAAACACAGAAAAGCCGTGAATAAACCAAATAAACTCCGTTCCATTAGACTTCCTTTCTCTTGTGATATTGGATGGTAAAATCATAAGGATTCTTCTCATCTTTGGCGTAGAATTTGCTTGAAACTGTCTCAAAAAGAGATAAGTCAAACTCCTCAGGAAAATAGGTATCTCCCTCCACCCGAGCATGAATGTGAGTGACAATTACTTCATCTAAGTAGGGTTCAAAAGCCTGAAAAATCTGCTTCCCACCGATAATGTAGAGATTCTTTTCTTGAGCCTGATACCAGTCGAGAACAGACTGGACGTCCTGAAAAGTAGCAACCCCATCTATCTTTTCTTCCGTGTTACGTGTCAAAATCAAGGTCTCCCGTTGTGGAAGCAAGCGACGTCCCATCCCATCAAAGGTTACCCGCCCCATCAAGATAGCATGATTCAGAGTTGTTTCCTTGAAATGTTGCAGTTCTGCTGGCAAATGCCAAGGCAGACGATTATCCTTACCAATCACACCCTCTTCATCCTGGGCCCAAATAGCTACGATTTTCTTAGTCATGCTTCCATCCTTTTTACTGATAGTACTATTTTATCAAAAAACTCAAAAAAAGACTGGTTTGGAATAGCTTACAAAATAGAAAAAATCTGTAAGAAATTTCCTACAGATTTATCTATGTTGCCTTGTTTCTTACAAACCAGGTGCTTGTCCAAGTTCTGCGGCAAGCATCCAGATTGTTTTATCCGTTTCATTTTTAGCGTCTGAGAAGATACCATTTGTCACATCATCACCTTCTTCATCAGTAACATCCAAACCTTTTTGGAAAAGTTCTGACAAGTAACGGTAGATAACAAGGACACGTTCCAAACTTTCTTCAACATTGCGGTATTCACCAGCTTCTTCTTCGATTTCACTGTTTTGAAGGAACTCTGTCAAAGTAGAGTATGGTTTACCACCGAGTGTAATCAATCGTTCACTGATTTCATCTAAATGACCATCAAGAGCATCCATGTACTCATCCATTTTTGGATGCCATACCATAAAACCGCGTCCACGCATGTACCAGTGCACTTGATGCAAAGCAACGTGGGCTACGTACAAATCAGCAACAGCTTGATTCAAAACTTCCTTTGTTTTTGCCAATGCTACTGGCGCTGCTTTTGTTAATGTTGCGACATCTTTTGCTGCTTCTTTTTTCAATTCTACCATTTTATTTTACCTCATTCATTATTTTTATGTAACCACTTCTTAATGATTACTACCTTAGTATACTACTAAGGAAAACCAATAGCAAGCAAAATAACCCACATGAGAAAAGTTGCAATAGACTGATAATTTAAGAATTCTTTAGAAGACGAAAAGAGGGTTGGATGCTTATAGTCAATGGAAATCCATCAGCAAACTAGGAAACTAAACCCAGCTTGACCAAAGCACAAGTTTTGAGGTCGCAGGTAGAACTGACCAAGCTGATGTGGTTTGAAGAAATTCCCCAAGACTATAATAGATTGAAATAAGATGTAACCAAGTCGATTAGGAAAGACAAATGAATTTCTAAAAATGTTTTAGCAACCGCAATGTTCTGGTCTATATTCAATCTACTATATAATACTCTTCGAAAATCTCTTCAAACCACGTCAACGTCTCCTTGCCGTAGATATAGTTACTGACTTCATCAGTCTTATCTACAACCTNNTTTCATTGAGTATAAGATTCATTTCCGAGCAAGTTCTTGAATTTACTCGAGGATAAACTATCATAAAACAAAGAAAAAGAGGGTGCTACTATCACATCCCTCTTTCTAATCAGAGCTTAATACCAAACGCTGACATCTACGCGCCCTTGGATTCCTTTCATGTATTCAGAAGAGGTATATTGCCAACCTTTTTCTCCTGAATAATGAGGGTTTTCCCATTCTAAAGCATTGTTATAGGCCGCTACCCAGTTTACATGTTTTAAAATATCTGGGTGTTTTAAACGCGTCTGTAATAAACTACGATAGCTATAGACATACACATTTTGATAACCCGCCTGCTTCATCGTCTCCATGTACTTGTTGATAATCTTAACCCAAGTACCTGTATCATTCGGAGCACGCTTACTTTTATTCACATACTCCCAGTTCTCAACATCATAGTAGATAGGGTAAGACAAGTTCATATTGTATTTCTTCAGAAGTTCAATGGTCTGTTCAGCATCATTCTCAGCATCAGTCTCATTTTCAGCATAGGTATAGAGATAGACGCCATAAGGTATTCCCAGACGGTTTAACTCCTTAATGTTATGCGCCAATTCCTTGTCTTCTTTACCGCTATAACCTAGACGAACAATGACACCATCTACTTCATTTTCATCAATAACCTTTTTCCAATCATTGATACGGCCATTGTGCTCACTAATATCAATAACTTTCTTAGCATGTTCGGTTCCAACTTGTTCTTCTCTATTATTAAAGAAATAGCGTTTACCATCTCTGTGAACCCAGCCGACATTCAAATCTTTCTTTTCTTTGAGCTCACCAGAGGCCGCAAAGATATAGCGAGCGCCATCCATAATCACTTCATCAGTCGCCATGGCACCACTTCCAGTCAAATAGTAGTTGCCTTGCCACTCATTCTGAGCCATATAGCCCCACTTCTTGAAATAGTACCATTTGCCGCCCACTTTTTGCCACTCTTGGTTGGCATAAGTTCCATCGGATTTTAGATAAAAATAAGCAGAATAAGCCGGATCATAAAGCCATTCATTTTGCATCATGGCACCTTGACCATTCAAGAAATAACTTCCTTGCCATTGGCTTTTAGCCATGTAACCCCACTCCTTGAAGTAATACCACTTATTTCCAATCAATTGCCATTCTTGATGAGCATAAGCCCCATCTGACTTGAGATAAAACCAACTCTTGTAATTACTGTCATAGATCCACTCGTTTTGGGCCATATATCCACCTGATTTCAGGTAGTAATTTCCATGCCATTCATTCTGCGCGTAACGGCCATCTGACTTAATATAAAACCAAGCCTTATAGTAGTTGTCAAAAATCCATTCACTTTGAGCTTTAGAACCATCAGCCTTTACATAATAATCTCCATCCCAGTGGGCAGAGACACTGTTTCTCTGTTCATTGCTACTAGTTGATGAAGTCCCTGTTGATAGACTAGATTTTTCTGAAACTGTGCTTCCACTTGTTTCATCTGCCGCAATTCCTGAAACTCTTGCGCCAAGTAAGCAAAGACTTGCTAGCCCTATACATACAATTTTTGTTTTCAATCTTTCCTCTCCTATAAAAAATGGAACAGACATCTGAATGCTGTTCCACCTAGCTTTTGCTACTTACTGATTATTTTACAAAGTCAAGCAAAGCCAAGAAGCTTTCAGCTTCAAGTGACGCACCACCTACAAGGGCACCGTCAACGTCTGGACAAGCCATGTATGAAGCAACGTTCTCAGGTTTAACAGAACCACCGTATTGAACACGAACTTTGTCTGCAACTTCTTGACCAAAGTCAGCAGCTACAACGTCACGAACAACTTTACACATTTTTTGTGCGTCGTCTTGTGAAGCTGATTTACCAGTACCGATAGCCCAGATTGGTTCGTAAGCGATAACTGATGCAGCAACTTGTTCAGCAGTCAATCCAGCCAATGCAGCAGATACTTGAGCACCTACAAATTCAGCAGCTTTACCAGCTTCGTAAGTTTCAAGTGACTCACCACAACAGATGATTGGAAGCATACCGTTTGCAAAGATTGCTTTTGCTTTTTTGTTGATATCTTCGTCAGTTTCATGGAAGTAGTCACGGCGTTCTGAGTGACCGATAACAACGTAGTCAGTACCGATTTCTTTCAAAACTTGTGGGCTTGTTTCACCAGTGAAGGCACCTGCATTTTCAAAGTAGCAGTTTTGAGCAGCAACTTTAAGGTTTGAACCTTTTGCCGCAGCAAGAACTGTTGTCAAATCAAGAGCTGGAGCAGCGATACCTGCTTCAACAAGATCTGATGAAGGAAGTTTTGACGCAACTGCTTCAACGAATGCTTTAGCTTCTTCTGGATTTTTGTTCATTTTCCAGTTACCAGCGATAAATGGTTTACGTGACATTTCACATACCTCTTTTTTCAATTTATTTTCTATTTATTTTATCACAATTAGACACAGCTTGCAAATCTTACTCGGATTTCAAGCCTGCTGACATGGATTAATCCTTCCAGAGATCCATAGCATTTCTGAAATCTGCCGATACCTGTGTCAACTGAGGATTGCTTGCTTCTCTTTCTGCCCGCTTAGCCTCGATTTGAGCCACACTTTTGATACCTTCATGTCGCCAGTTTCTCAAAATCGCCTGGATGTACTTCCAGTTTGGTTTTCCATTCAAAACAGCTTCACGAAGAGCTTCCTTAATCAAGTCAGCACTGGTTCCATCTTCCTTTAGTGTCTTCATCAAATCCTCAATCTCAAAAGGCGTCAACAAGCGTCCCAACTCCTGCTGGAAGGTTTCCACCAAATCCTTAAGATGATTTTGAGGTATCAACTGGTCTGAACTCGAAGCAATAGCTCCAAGCAAGTCATC
Organism: Streptococcus sp. 339; assembly: GCF_013277285.1. Lineage (NCBI taxonomy): Bacteria > Bacillati > Bacillota > Bacilli > Lactobacillales > Streptococcaceae > Streptococcus > Streptococcus sp. 339. Next base: position 9,760 of record NZ_VMMR01000064.1, read on the forward strand.
CAAACGTTCCAAAGCCAAACTAGCATCAAAAAGCAATTCGATTTCGCCATTTAATTCGATAGTACGATACTGGAGAAGTCCCCTCTCCGTCAGATTGGAAATGGACTGGTTGACATCCGAAATTTCCTTGCCAATCCTTTCAGCAATCTGGCTTGGCGACATTTCTTCTAAGCCTGTCGTATTTTGCAAATAGAAAAATTGCCAAACCAGAAAATCGTCGCTAGAAGGAAAGAGTTCCTTAAAATGCAAGAGCAGGGCACTCGGTAAAACCAAGTTCCCTGATTTAAAAGCGTCTAAATATGTCATAATTCCTCTTATAAATACCCAAATGTAGATGCATCATCTTCTATTTTTCTCCAGTCAAAAGGCGTCTCCTGATAGACCGCATAATTCACCCAGTTACTGAAAAAGAGGGCTGCTGATGAAGACCAACAAAGACAAGGTGTCTGGTTGACATCATCATCCTTAAAGTAATTTTCTGGAATATGAGGATCCAAACCTGCATCACGATCTCGGAAATATTCATTTGCCAAGGTATCACGGTCATATTCCAAATGCCCAAAACTATAAATTTCACGCAAATCACGACTAGCCAAAATCGAAACCCCAACCTGAGAACCCTCTGATAAAATCTCGAGATTGGTTTTGTTTAAGACCTCTTCCTTAGAAATCTCCGTGTGCCGAGAATGAGGGGAAACATAGCTATCGTCAAAGCCTCTTAAAAGAAGGTGCCCTTCTTTTAAAGTGTCCTGAGGATAAATACCCGATAACTTACTGTCCATCTGGTATTTTTCCACTCCATAACGCAGATAAAGACCAGCCTGAGCCCCCCAACAGATATAAAGGGTCGAATAGACATGGGTCTTGGACCACTCAAGCACCTGGCTAAATTCCTCCCAATAGTCCACTTCCTCAAATGGTAAATGCTCAACTGGAGCACCCGTGATAATCATCCCATCAAAATACTCATCCTTGACTTCAGGAAAGGTTTTATAAAAGGTCTCCATGTACTCTGAACGAGTTGTTTTAGAACGATGGCTCTCCATATAGAGAAAATCAATATCCAATTGCAGGGGCGTATTAGCCAAATGGCGCAACAACTGGGTTTCTGTGACCATTTTCTGTGGCATGAGATTTAAAATTAAAATCTTCAAAGGACGGATATCTTGGTGGGCCGCACGTTGATCATCCATGACAAAGATATTCTCTGTCCGTAAAATCTCAACAGCTGGTAATTTTCTATCAATTCGAATCGGCATAACCCTCTCCTAACTGTACTCTTTCAGAAATAATTGCATATGTTTGAAACTCTTCGAGAATCTCTTCAAACCGCGTCAACGTTGCCTTGCCGTACGTATATGTTACTGACTTCGTCAGT
>NZ_VMMR01000065.1:0-2612 GCF_013277285.1 Streptococcus sp. 339
ACCCCAAAAGTTAGATTTTGTCTGTCTAACTTTTGGGGTGCAGTTCACCTAATATTATGCGTTTTTTCCTATTTTAAAGACTTTTATCCACCTATTATACAAAGTTAAATATCCATCACAGTTTACCATTAGCCTTCATTACTTAACCCATTCGCCATTATAGTTTAAGTAGTAACCACCTACTGTGGTATTAACAGCTAAAGCACCTGAACCATAGGCATAGTACCATTTACCATTGACTTGGAACCAGCCTGTCTTCATATCTCCATTACTTGCATTTAGGTAGTACCAAGTTGAACCATCTTTCACCCAACCAGTAGACATTGCACCTGATGAACGAAGGTAGTACCAACTGTTACCAACATAAGCCCAACCTGTCTTCATATCACCATTTTGAGCATCTAGATAATACCAAGTTGAGCCATCTTTCACCCAACCAGTTGCCATAGCACCTGATGAACGGAGATAGTACCAGTTATTACCTAGATATTGCCATCCTGTTTGCATTGCAGCAGTTGTTGGATCAAGGTAGTACCAAGCTGAACCATCATTTATCCAACCTGCACGTCTTTCACCACCAATATAGTTTTCTCCATTAATTTCTGTTTTAGCTAGATAATACCAGTTAGACTGATCATAAAGCCAACCTGTCTCTAAAGAATGATTCTGATTAAAGTAATAGTTCGTGTAATAACGCTTCTCTTCTTTATCTTCTGAATCTTCACGTTTTTCCCCGTACTCTTTTCCAACACTGTCTTTTGTTTTAATCTCTAATGCTTTCCAGCCAACAAATTCTTGTAGTACCCCATCTTGTCCAAAATAGTACCACTTGTGTTGAAGGCCGATTTCATTAACTGGTTGGTTATCTAATAAATCATCACGATAACCTGTTCCAGGAATTTCTAAGTATTGCCATCCAACTACCATTTCTCCTTTATCACCAAAATAGTAAGTTTTTCCGTCTATTTTATGCCAATAGATTGCTTTATGAGCATCTTTTACATAATATTTTCTATTATCCTTATCAACAAATTGGCCACCTGTGGTATCCGCAAAAACAGTATTTGTAGCTAGCAAACCAAAGAAAAATGCTGTCAGTCCAACTTGCATAGTTTTTTTCAAAAGTTTCATTTATATGTCCTCCAATATTAAATCCACTCACCAGATGAAGCAAAATTATAAACTTTACCATCGATAGTTTGGCTACCTGTTACCATAGCTCCACTTGAGTTAAGATAATACCAGTTTCCTCCTACTTTTATCCAACCTGTTTTCATGTCTCCATTAGTAGGATCTAGATAGTACCATGTTGAACCATCTTTATACCAACCAGTCTTCATATCACCATTTTTATTATCTAAGTAATACCATCTGCCTCGTACATTTTTCCAACCTGTTGCCATTGAACCAGAGGTTCCCAAATAATACCATTTTCCATTTACTTTTTGCCAATCTGTAAGCATCTTACCAGAAGCATCTAGATAGTACCAAGTATCATCTATTTTCTGCCAACCCGTTTGTTTATCATGTTGTTTATAATAGTACCAACTGCCACTTAATTTTTTCCATCCTTCAAGAGAATATCCTTTAAGTACTGAATAAATAAATGATAAATTCTGTTCATTTAATTTTACTGCGCTATTAACTTGGTTAGCTTCATCTCCCAAAGTATGTACTCCGACTACACGGTGACTAGCATCATAAACAGCAGATCCACTTGATCCCCCCAAAGTATCAACTTGATAATTCAAAAAAGTACCATCATCACTTAAAACTTGTTTTTTATCTGTATACATTTGATGAATTCCAAAATCATATGATGGATATCCTGTAATCGTCACTGGTGTTCCAGCCAAATTTTTCTGACTATTTGGAAGCCCCAGTGTTCCCAATTTTGCGCCAACAGGCTCTTCTAGAATTAATAGAGCCAAGTCATATTTCGATGCATCTCTAGAATTTAAAGTTCTAAATTCTTTCAAATAACGAACTTCCTTAACCTTGATCTTTCCAAATGGTTCCTGATCTGGACTAGCTGCTGGAAGTACATAAATAGCATCCGCTTCTTTTCCATATTTATGACTGTAGAAGTTATGAGCTGCTGTAATTAAAACATTATCTTTAATAAAATTCGCGCTTCCTCTTCCTTCTATATTCGTTCCATTGGCTACACCATTGTACTCAGACAAAACCATAGCTGAAGTTGAATACGGATATTGTAGAGTATTATCAATTTTAACCAAATCATCATTACCGATAATTACTTCTGATTGATTTTGGTAATATGAACCATATGTTGGCGAAATCTCAGGAAGTGAAAAATTATTAGTTTCTGGACTTTCCTGTAATGTTTCACTCACCTCATATTCTTCACCTGTACTAGAAATAACAGTCAAAGCAGATACTGTCGACAACTGGCTAGCCAATAAAGTACTCGCAATAATTGAAATACCCAATTTTTTATAAAACGTTTTCTTCATTATTTTTATCCTCCTAATGTGATTATAGCATACTATTCTAAATTTCTCAATCTACTATAGAATCAAGAAATCTATCACCTTCTGTAAATACCCTCCATTATCACATAAACAGGTAAACTCCCGACTTTATCACTT